>CAZVDW010000631.1:0-1818 GCA_964625645.1 uncultured Rhodospirillaceae bacterium | reverse complement strand
GCCCCGCCGGGCCGGCCTTCGAGGGCGGCCTGGTGACCTGGGCCATGCGCGCCTTCGACGGCGCCATAGAATCCCTCGATTGGCGGGACGGCGGCTTTGCCTGGCAGACCATCGCCGATGCGCCGCCGCAAGGGCTGTGCGGCTCAGGCCTGGTCGATCTCGTGGCCGTGCTGCGCCGTCAGGAGCTGATGAACCCGCTCGGCGTCTTCTGCGGCGACCGCAAGCAGATGCAGATGGCCATCGTGCCCGAGCACGGCATCACCTTCTCCCGCGCCGACGGCAGCCACCTCGCCCAGGCCAAGGCGGCAAACGCCTGCGGCCAGCAGATCGTGCTGCGCTGCCTCGGCATCGCGCCGGAAGCACTTGAGCGCGTGACCCTGGCGGGCGGTTTCGCCAATACTCTCGACGTGGACAACGCCATCGCCATCGGCTTGTTGGCGCCCATCGATCCCGCCCGTGTCGCCAAGGTCGGCAACGCGGCCCTGCACGGCGCCCGCAAGATACTGTTGTCGCTGACCGCGCGCCGCGCCCTGGAAGACACCGTGACCCGCGTCGAGCATATCGAGCTCGAGACCGAACCCGATTTTTTCGACCTCTTCGTCGAGGGCTGCCAGTTCAAGCCCATGAAGGAGCGGCCAATCCCACCGCTGCAAAGGAGCGCCGGATGACCACCGAAACCCGCAGAGCCAACTTCGTCGTCATCGGCGAGAACGTGCACACCACCCGCGTGCTGCTGAAGCGCGGCAAGCGCTATGTCGCGGGCGAGGACGGCGCCGGCGAAGGCATCAGCTTTACCGACACGGACGGCAATGCCGGCCTGCTGCCCATCACCGACTGGGTGCGCAAGACCCAGGAATACGGCGACGGCCGCATCAAGCACGTGATGGTCGCGGTCAAGACCGCCATGGCCGGGGCCGAGAACGCCGATATCGCCATGGCGTACTTGCGGTCGCTGGTCGCCAACCAGGAAAAGAACGGCGCCTCCTTTCTCGACATCAATGTGGACGAGATCTCGATCCACATGAGCGAGCGTCAGGAAGCCATGGCCTGGGCGGTCGCCGCCCTGCGCGAGATGAGCGCGCTGCCCATCGCGGTCGATTCCTCCGATATGGATGTCATCGCCACGGGCCTCGATGCTTGTGCCGGCGCCGCGGCACGGCCGATGCTCAACTCCGCCTCGCTGGAGCGCATCGACGCCGTCGATCTCGCGGTCAAGCACAATGCCCGCGTGGTTCTGACCGCTGCCGGCGAGTCGGGCATGCCGGACGGCGTCGAGCAACGCCTCGCCAATGCCGGACAGATGATAGAAAGGGCCCAGGCCGAGGGCATCGCGCTTGGCGACATGTACGTCGATCCGCTGTTCTTCCCGGTCTCGGTCGACGGCGCCTTCGGCCGGCACGGCCTCGACGCCATCAAGGGCCTGCGCGAGCGCTGGGGGCCGGAGATCCACATCACCGGCGGCGTCAGCAACGTCTCCTTCGGCATCCCTTCGCGCAAGACCATCAACGACGTCTTCATGATCCTCGGCACCGAGGTCGGTTTGGACAGCGGCATCATCGATCCCAATCTGAGCCCGCCGGCGCAGGTTTTCGCCATGGACCGCGACAGCGACGACTACCGCCTCGCCGAGGACGTCATCCTCGGCCGCGACGAAGGCTGCCGCGCCTACATCAAGGCCTGGCGCGGCAAGCAGCGGGAGGCGAAGAAGCGCGCCGCCCAGTAATGAAGGTCGTCTTCCTGTTCGGCTTTCTCGGCGCCGGCAAGACGACACTGCTGCGGCGCATCCTCGGCGCGCCGGCACCGGACGGCGGGCTTGCC
>CAZVDW010000630.1:0-7218 GCA_964625645.1 uncultured Rhodospirillaceae bacterium | reverse complement strand
TCCGCGCTGGCCTTGAAGGTCCCGGTCTCGTTCACCTCGAGGGCGTTGGCATTATGTCCGAATGTCGCCATGGCAATGCTCACTGCCGCGCCGACAACAAGTTTACGAAGACGTCCCATTTGTCTCGTCCCTCCCATTCGTCATGAATACATCTGGTCGATGATGACGGCCGACAGTCCGTGCGTCAAACATCGCGTGGCGGTGCGACAGCAGCTATAGTGGGCTAATCGTGCCATATCGGCTTTTCAACGACAGGACATGAGAATGAAAAGAAGAGATCTGACCGCCATCGCGGCGGCCTGCGCAGTGGCACTGTGCGCCTCGGCCGCGAGCGCAGAGGATTTCGCCATCGCCTTTGCCTGGGACGGCATCGAGCGCTGCACCAAGGTGCCGCCGGAAATCGCACTTTCGAACGTGCCGGACGGCACCGCCCGCTTCGAGGTCAAGCTGGTGGACCTCGACTTCAAGCCTTTCAACCACGGCGGCGGCGTGGCGCCCAATAGCGGCGATGGCACGATTGCCGAGGGCGACTACGAAACCTTCACCTACAAGGGTCCCTGCCCGCCCGGCACAAGCCATAGCTATGAGTTTACGGTGCGGGCCTTTGCCGCGGACGGCGAGCCGCTGGCAAAGGCCACCGCGAAGGCGGATTTCCCGCCGCGGCGTTAACCCTAACGCCGGCCTTCGGCGAGGCCGAGGCCCTCCATGACGTCGAAGACGGTGGTCAGCTCGGCGATCAGCGAGTCGATGCGCTTGGCGTCGTCGCTGGCGCCGAACAGCGAGCCCGCTTCGAACATGTTGCGGTTCGTGCGCAGCGACACCAGCAGCTGCCCGGTCTCGAAGGCGCAGCGTATGCGCCGCATCCCGACCTGCTCGTCGAGGGCCATCAGGCGCTGGCGAAAATGGGTGTCCAGCAAGGCGCGCGCCTGATTGGCGTCCGTCGAGAAGACCTCGAAGCGTTTCTCGAAGTCCGCATCCTCGAAAGGCACCGGGTCGCCCGGCACGGCGAGCTTGCGCAAGCGGTTGAGCAGGCCGCCGCGGTCGTCGGTGACAAGCGTGGTGCCGTTGAAGTCGTGCGGCCAGTCGAAGATGAACAGCGGGCCGCGAAAGACCGTCTTGGTGCTGCTCGACTTGCCGCTGCCGCTGCGCATGCGCAAATGGGCGTCCGCCAGGCGCAGCGGCGCACCGTCGCGCTGGCCCGAAATGTGGTCCTCGAGCGAGGAGCGGTTGAAATCCGGCACCAGGCCGAGCTGGTCGAAGCGCTCGAGCGGGAAGGCGAAATCGTCATGGCGATAGTCGAGGTCGAAAAAGCCGCACAGCTTGTCTACCAGGAACTTCTTGAGCTCGCTCTTGGCCGCGACGACGACCGTATAGGCCCGGATCAGCAGGATGAGGCCGATGATGCCCGGTACCACGCCGATCCAGCCATACAGCCAACCCGAGGCGCCGCCCGCCGCGCCGAAGACGACGCCTATTGCGGCGATCCCCGCCGCCCGCGAGCGCGCCTTTTTCCGGTTCTTCTCGAACTCGCCCAGCTGCCAGCGAATCTCGCGGCCATAATAGGTGTTCAGCCCTTTGACGCGCGGATCGCTCTCGTCGAAGAAGGTTTGCATGGCCCCGTCCCCACAAGCGCTCTAGACTTCCCTTATGGCTGAAGAGGCTAGCACAGGCGCGGATCACGGTCTGCCATCGCGACGGTTTAGCGTCGAGGCGGGCGGCAGGCGGCTCAACGCCGTCTGGCTCGGGCCCGAGCCCGCTGTGGCGCCGACCCTGGTCTTTCTGCACGAGGGCCTGGGCAGTATTGCCCAGTGGCGGGACTTTCCGGCCGCCTTGGCCGCCGCCAGCGGCTGCGGCGCCCTGGTCTACGATCGCTATGGCTATGGCGGCTCCGAGCCGCTGCCGGCGCCCTATCGGCGCGAGCTCGATTTCATGCACGAAGAGGGGCGCACAGTCCTGCCCGAGCTGTTGGATCGTACCGGTGTGCAGCGAGCGGTGCTGGTGGGACACTCGGACGGGGCGTCGATCGCGCTGCTGGCGGCTTCGACGCTCGATTCGCGTATCCGCGGCGTGGTCAGCGAAGCCGCGCATGTTTTCATCGAAGCCGTTTCCATCGCCAGCATCGAGACGGCGGTCGCCGCCTACCGCATGGGCGACCTGCGCGAGCGCTTGGCGAGCTTCCACGGCGAGACCGTCGACAGCGCCTTCCGCGGCTGGGCCAATGCCTGGCTCGACCCCGACTTCGAGGCCTTTCACATCGAGGGCTATCTGCGCGCCGTGACCTGTCCGGTATTGGCCATCCAGGGCGGCGACGACGCCTACGGCACGCCGGCCCAGCTCGAGGCCATCGCGGCTGCGGTGAGCGGCCCGGTCAGCACCATGCTGCTGCCCGACTGCGGCCACTCGCCCCACAAGGACGCCCGCGAAACCGTATTGCAGGCCGCCGGCGACCTGATTCGAGTGGCGTTGGAGGGTTAGAGCACTTCCTCACCGACCTCGAACGGAGAACAATCGGTGGCAGTATTATCCTTGGTTTCGCAGACACCTATTTTGCCCGGCATGTCCTTGATCAGCGAACGGCGGGCCTTTCCAGCAAGCTATCGACTGTCTCGGCCGGGCGCGGGATGATGTGAGCCGACAGCACATCACCGACCGTAGCGGCGGCGAGCCGACCAGCGTCCAGAGCTGCCTGAACCGAGCCGGTGTCACCGCGAACCAGGATCGTGATCCGGCCACCCCCGGGTTGCTGGCGGGTGACGATCTCGACATTGGCCGACTTCACCATGGCATCCGCGGCCTCAATGCCGGCGGCGAGGCCGCGGGTCTCGATCAGGCCCAAGGCGGTTCGTTTGTAGTCAGTCATGGCCGAGGCCTCCCAGTGAAGATTGTCCTAACAATAAACGAATACATTCCCATTGTTCCGCTGGGCTGGTGAAACGGCGAAAGCCGACTTTATAGACGTCGCCGATGACGGCAACAAGCGGGGCTCCGCCGAGATCGGCGCCGACGCGGATGTCGGCACGCTTGTCGGCTGCTTCGAGAAGATTTGCGAGCAATTGTTGCACCAGCGGGTTAAGCGAGGCGCGCGGGTGACGCGCCGTGCGACCGGCGGCGACATACTCCTCAAAGGCTTCATCGGAAAACAAGAGGTTCTCGGGGTATCCGTGGCTGGTGCGAATCAATTCGTGCAGATCGACCCAAATAACCTGACCATCATCGAGGAGGTCGGCGGCGGAGAACACCACGGCTGGATTCTGCAATAACGCACCAACCCTCAACCGGGTGGCGCGATCAGCCATTTCACGGAAGGCATGAAGTTCCGAATGATCTGTTATTCCACTAATGATTACAGTCACGTCGTCGTGTCCGGAATCCGCCGCGGCCGACCCGATGGCCCTCAGCATGGCCTCGACCAGCCGACTGGAACCGAGCGGCAATAGGAGATGCGGTGCGAGGCCCGCCCATTCGGAGACCATGCGTTGCGCCCTGGCCGAGCTCAAATTCGGCAAGCGTAAATCCACCGGCAATCCTTGAGCGCTCTCGAACAACTCGTGGCAGGCATCGTATGTCGATTGCTCGAACCTGCCCTCGACCGACGAAATCGGTGCGCCATCATCGCTGCTGAGCTCGGCGATCGCTTCAATGAGCCCGCCGACGGCACCGTGCGATATCAATATGTCGGTCATGGCGATGACCGCCAAGCCGTCGGGCTAGCGCGACGACAAAGCCGTGACCTCATGGCTGTTGCGAACAGGCAGCCAAATCGACGCGTCGGACTCTTCGTCCGCCCAGTCGAGCAGCCGAGAGAGTGTGGCGGGTTGCCTGCCGGAATCGGTAAGCGGAATTTCCGTCGCATAAACGTCGCCGGTTTGGCCATCGATGGATAGCGGCTCTCCCTCGAGATAGCGTCGCGTTCCGACTTGGAAGCTGCGTTGTTCGAGATCGACAGTGAGATCGCCGCAGCCGACCACGCAAGGTTTGTCGAGTGCCCGCGAGACCACCGCCGCATGGCTTGCCGAGCCACCTCGCGCGGTGACGACGCCCTGCGCGCTGAGCATGCCGCGAACGTCCTGGGGACTGGTTGTCGGTCTGACCAGAATGATTTGCTCGCCAGCGGCGGCACGCTCCGCCGCGCGGTCGGCATCAAGTATCGCGAAGCCGCTGGCGTGCCCCGGCGAAGCGCCGATTCCCTTGACGAGCGCGGTCCCGTCGCGGTCGGCCCGGGCACGCGATTCGAGGTCGAATACCGGCCTCAGCAGACGTTTGATCTGGTCCACTTCAACGCGAGCCAGGGCCTCCCGGCGCGACAAGACGCCGGCATCGGCAAGTTCGGTCGTAATGCGCACGGCCGCCTCGGCTGTCCGTTTCGCGGGGCGCACCTGGAGCAAATAGAGCCGCTCGTCTTCCACTGTGAACTCGATATCCAGGGCGTCGCGATAGAGAGTCTCGAGGGTCTCGCCATATCGCTCGAGCTCTGCCTTCAGTTCTGCGGCCACCGCTCCCGGCTCAGCCAGGGAAATCGGCGTGGTGGCTCCCGAGACCAATTCCTCACCCTGACGCCCGATGACATATTCGCCATAGGGAACACGACTGCCGTCGATGGGATTACGCGTAAACGCAACCCCGGATCCCGACTTCTTGTTCAGATTGCCGAAAACCATCGCCTGTATCACCACCGCCGTGCCCAGGTCATGGGCGATACCATGATGCTCGCGGTAGGCCCGCGCACGACGCGAATCCCAGGAATCGAACACAGCGGCGATCGCCTCGTCCAACTGGGCGCGAGGCGTGATCGGCGGCGACTCTCCTTCCGCCTGGATGGTGGCGACAATTGCCGACTCCAAGGCCTGCAAGTCATCTGTCGATTTGGAATCGATCGCGCCGGCCACCGCCTCGTCGATCTTCTCGGCCAGCAAAGTCGGATCGAGACCGAGGACGATATCGCCGTACATGTTCCAAAAACATAGCCAGCTGTCGATCGCGAAACGGCGATCTCCGGAAACCTCGGCAAGCGCCTCGACGGACCGCGCCTCCAGGCCGAGATTGAGGATCGTATCCATCATGCCGGGCATGCTGACCTTGGCGCCGGAACGGACCGATACCAGCAAGGGGAGTCCGTCTCCGGAGAATGAGCGCCCGGTCGCGCTTTCGAGCGCTCGAAGCCCGCGATCGATTTGCCCGGCGAGCCCGGCCGGCAGTGTCCCCGGCGCATCACGATAGGCCCGGTAGGCGTCGGTCGTGATCACCAACGCCGGCGGCACGGGCAGGCCCTGCTGGCTCATGCGAGCGATACCGGCCCCCTTGCCACCGAAAGGATCTAGGTTTTCAGGATCGGCCTCGGAGATGTCGTACACATAACGCGTGGGGGGCTCACCTGCCATTATTCCTTCACCGTATCGCGCGGGCGGCCAAGCACGGCAAGGATATCCTCGTGAAACTCGAACCAAATATTATGCAGCGAATCGACCATGGGGCTGGTCACGAAATCGCGCTGCCCCTGATCGACCTTGTCGAGACCGGACGTGAAGCGCCTGACATAGATGTCGTAGCGCGGTATGTCCGCGACGATGTGTTCGATCGCGGCGACGTGGCGCTCGACAATGCGCGTCAACCTGCTCAATAGGCGTTCGTCGTCGCCATCACTCTTCTGCCATTCGCTGACCACTTTGAGAAATTGACCATTGACGGTCTCGAAACGATCGTACCATTGCGCCAATTCATGATCGCCGCGCAGCGAGCCGTAGGTCGCCGCGTAAAATTCCAGAACCGCCTTGGTACCGTCTTCCGGCAGGGTTCAGTGCCGCCACCGATCCGTCGTTCATGCTCGGCACCGGCACCTGGAGCGGCTCGATCACCTCCGACAATGTCACCCCCCTTCACTTGATCAACATCAAGCGGGTGGCTTATGAAACCCGGCCATGGCGCTATTTACGCGCCCGACATGGGAATGGAGTCATGACCGTCCTGTCGGCGGTCTCCGGGAAATCCACTTTCCTGGCTCGTGCCCGGGAATGCTACCGCGCTCCGGCCGAGACCTGGCAGTCGCCACTCCGGTTCGGCATCGATCTCGGCACGGCAACGATCGTTCTGACAGCGGTCGATGGGGACGGCTCTCCGGTATATCTCGATTGGACGGCCGAGCGCGCGGTCCGGGACGGGGTAATCGTCGACTTTCACGCTGCGGTGTCGGCGGTCCATTTGCTCAAGTCGCGCGCTGAAGAGGCCTTGGAGCTCTCGATCGACGCCGCGGCGACGGCATTCCCGCCGGGCGTGGGCAGCGTTGAGAGCCGAGCCTGTGCTTTCGTTCTCGAACGCAACGACATTGCATGCCGATCGCTTGTCGACGAGGTATCGGCGGCGCAGGCGCTGCTTGGCATCGACCATGGTATCATCGTCGATGTCGGTGGCGGCTCGACAGGCGTCGGAATCATCGAGGACGGTAACCTCGTGTCGCTCAGCGACATGGCCGGTGGCGGCCATCACCTGGATCTGATTCTCGCCGGCGCGCTCGATATCGCGATCGAGGAAGCCGAGGCGCTGAAGCGGCAGGACGGTGGCAAGTACCTGGAAATTCTTCGGCCCGGGCTCGAGCGGATCGGTGAGTCGATCCGCCGCCAAGTCAACGATTCATGGTGTGGCGACGTACATCTGGTGGGCGATGCTTTGGCGATTTCAGGCGCCGGCGCGATTATCGAACGCTACTTGGATTGGCCGGTGGTCGAATATCCGCACGCCATGTTGATCACCCCTTTCGGCATATCGGGATCTTGAGGCGATGGAATTCGAGTTACGCACTTACGCCTATATCGATCGCTTGCAGCCCCAGGCGGCGGCTCACGTCGCGGCCACCTGCCAAGGCGACGTGCCCGTCCACGGCATGGCCGAACTGTTCATCGAAGTATCGCCGGGCAATGAAATTTTTCGTGTCGCCGATGTCGCGCTCAAGGCCGCCGACGTTCGTCCCGCCCTGCAAATTGTCGAACGCGAATTCGGATTGCTCGAAATCCATTCCGACAACCAGGCCGAAGTTCTCGCTTCCGGTGCCGCGGTACTCGGCCATTTGGGTCTGTCCGAAAACGATAGAGTAAAGCCGAAAGTCGCCTCGTCCGTGTTCGTCAACAACGTCAATCCCTATCAGGCGCAGCTGCTCAACAAATGGCGCAAGGGAAGCCTGTTGATTCCGGGAACCAGCCTTTTCGTTTTCGAGGTCGCACCGGCTGC
>CAZVDW010000629.1:0-2954 GCA_964625645.1 uncultured Rhodospirillaceae bacterium | reverse complement strand
TGGCTCGCCCGCCTCGGCGAGCGCGCCTCGGCCCAGGCCACCATGCCGCCCGTCGACAAGCTCTGAGGGCTCCACTTACGTTGATGCAATTGGTGCTACCAGAGATGGATGGTCTCAACCTGCCAATTAAAAGGTCAGTATTATTTACCTTTAACTGGACGAAATAGCTCAATTCTGATAATTAGGATGCGGTTGGTAAGGTGCCTTGGGCGCGGACGCCACCCAAGGCACCAAAGTTAGCCGGCTATAATGTCCGGATGGTTTGCCAAACCACGCTTACCCCCTTTCGTTGGTGGGTTCTGACGTTTCTAGGCCCTCGCTGTTCTGAGAAACGTCACTCGAGTAGGCGTTGTCGGCAGACGATGTCCCCACATCGTCTGCCGATTTCTCATCCGATTGGCTGCTCTGTCGGGCAGGCCGCACATTTGGATACCACTCGCGGAGCCCATAGGTGCCATTCGGAAGTTTGTGGAAAGCAGACGAGTTCTTCGTCAGCGATTGACGCATGCCACGCTGCGCATTTGAGGAATCTTTGGCATCAAATTTGAACCCACCCTGCTGAAGCGCAGCAAATATTTCTCTGACAGTGGCCGCGCCAAGGCCAGCCGATTTCCTTGCTTCAAGGTAATCGCGGATGGCAGTGGAAAGAGGCTTCCCGTAAAACTGATCAGGTCGGAACTGGGTGGCTGAGGCGCCACTCGCGTTTTCCACGTCGAGGTAGATTGGTTCGCGGTCAGCATACTCGCACAACTGATTGACCATGCGCTTCTGTTCCCGAACCTTCTCATCCGCCTTTCGGATGTCGTCTACCAGTCGTTGAATGGCTGGATCAAATTCTCCTACCATGGCCGTTCTCCTCACCATTTTTCTTGCCGCGCAAAATCCTGCGAGGCACTATAAGAAATT
Source organism: uncultured Rhodospirillaceae bacterium (assembly GCA_964625645.1). Lineage (GTDB taxonomy): Bacteria > Pseudomonadota > Alphaproteobacteria > UBA7887 > UBA7887 > UBA7887. The sequence continues at coordinate 2,048 of CAZVDW010000629.1, read as the reverse complement.
GGAATTGTATTGCAAGATAGATGGCGTGATGAAATTCCAGAACGGAATGATAATTCATAACCTATTGTTTTTTATAATATTTTTAATTCCCCTTCCAATTCCGTACTAGATTTTATACTGCGGATGGCGCAAAAATCCTCCGGTGCATTGCGAATCGTCCGTGTTCCCAGCTGAGCTGTGGCCGAAATCTGGCACATCAATTCTCACCTGGTACTCAATCTTATACTGGTAGTCCCGATGTTAATTAAGCGTAGTCGAGAAAGATTTGTCGATAGGACTACTTGGCAGCGCCCAGCTGGTCTCCACCTTGGGCCATGAGGGCCGCATCGCCGAGGGCCTGCGCAAGGCGGGTATCGAGACCTAGGCCACCAGGCCTGCCAGCTCGCCAATAATCGCGCTGAGGTCGTAGTCCTTCGGTGTGAAGACGCGGGCGATGCCGGCGGCGCGCAAGGCTTTGGCGTCGTCGGGCGGGACGATGCCGCCGATGACCACGGGTATGTCGTCGGCGCCGACCTCGCTGAGGCCGTCGAGCAGCGCTGTCGCCAGCGCCACATGGCCGCCCGAGAGGACGGAGAGGCCGATCAGATCGACGTCCTCTTCGAGGGCGGTTTTGACGATCTCGGCCGGGGTGCGGCGGATGCCTTCGTAGATGACCTCAAAGCCGCAGTCGCGAGCGCGCAAAGCGATCTGCTCGGCGCCGTTGGAATGGCCGTCGAGGCCCGGCTTGGCGACCAGCAGGCGCGGTGGGCGGCCGAGCCGTGTGGTTGCCAAGGCAACGGCCTGGCGCGCAGTATCGCTATCGCTCGTCACCACCCGCCCTGCCCCGACGCCGGTGGGCGCGCGATATTCGCCGAACACCCGGCGCAGGGTGTCGGCCCATTCGCCAGTGGTCACGCCGGCGATGGCGCAGGCGATCGACGGCTCCATGACGTTGCGCGCTTCCTTGGCAGCGCTTTCCAGCCCGGCCAGGGCCGCGGCGGTAGCCGTACTGTCGCGGGCCTCGCGCCAGGCGATGAGCTGTGCGACCTGCTGCGCCTCGGCCTTAGGGTCGATCTCCTGAATGCCGCCGGCCCCGGCAAGCGGGCTTTCGGCGCTCTCGGCATAGGCATTGACGCCGACCACGGTCCGGGCGCCGGATTCGATCGCTGCCAAACGACGCGCGTTCGATGCCACAAGCGCCGCCTTCATGACACCCGACTCGACCGCGGCCAACACGTCGCCGAGCGCCGCCATCTCCGCGCGCGCTTCGGCCATCAGCGCCTGCGTCTTCGCTTCGACCACGGCCGAACCGGCGAAGATATCGGCGTGCTCGAGGATATCGGTTTCATAGGCAACGATCTGCTGGGCGCGCAGGCTCCACTGCTGGTCCCAGGGGCGCGGCAGGCCGAGCGCCTCGTTCCAGGCCGGCAGCTGCACGGCACGGGCGCGGGCATCCTTCGACAACACGACGGCCAGCATCTCGATGAGGATGCGATAGACGTTGTTCTCGGGCTGCTGCTCGGTCAGTCCCAACGAGTTGACCTGCACGCCGTAGCGAAAGCGCCTCAGCTTCGGGTCTTCCACACCGTAGCGTGTGCGGCAGATCTCGTCCCACAGCCGGGTGAAGGCGCGCAGCTTGGAAATTTCCGTGACCAGCCGCAAGCCGGCATTGACGAAGAAGCTCACCCGCCCGACCAGCGCCGCCAAGCGTTCCTCGGGCACATCGGCGCGCGCGCGCACCGCGTCGAGCACGGCGGTGGCGTTGGCGAGCGCGAAGGCAAGCTCCTGCACCGGCGTCGCGCCGGCCTCCTGCAGGTGGTAGGAGCAGATGTTGATGGGATTCCAGCGCGGCATCTCGGCGCCGCTGAAGGCGATGATGTCGGTCGTCAGGCGCAGGCTGGGGCCGGGCGGAAAGATATGGGTGCCGCGCGAAAGATATTCCTTGACGATATCGTTCTGCACCGTGCCGGCAAGCGCCGCGCGGTCGGCGCCCTGGCGGTCGGCCAGCGCCACATAGAGCGCCAGCAGCCAGGGCGCGGTGGCATTGATGGTCATCGAGGTGTTCATGC
>CAZVDW010000628.1:0-8414 GCA_964625645.1 uncultured Rhodospirillaceae bacterium | reverse complement strand
GCGACGCCACGCCCCTGGCAAACGGCTGGTGGCATAATCGATAGCGGATCGAGCCAATTTGATGGATTTTTCCGTGGCCTGGTTGTGCTCAGTCTCATCTATAGCGTCGGCATATCTATCGACCGCATTTCCGATGCCATGCGCGAGGACCCCGGTGATCTCAAGAATATCCAGTGCGTGCTCCCCATCGTGGGTGACAGCGATAATGCGATACGCAGACAGGTGTTTCGCGACCCGTTCGAACCGGTATGGCCTGAGGCCCAAGAATTATGCAGGCCTTACAGCGATGCCATGATCGATAATACTTATTACACGGCAAATAATTATTTAATGGGAAAGACGGCTCACAAACAAGAATTTTTGAATTTGAAAAAGCGAATCCACTATAGCGAAGCGATAAGTGTCTTAGGCGTTTACTCTTTCATAATCTTATTTGTGCTATTGATACTTTGTGCGACGGTCTCAGGAATCTTTGCGATAGCTCCCATGCCGCGTGAGGAATGGTCACAAATGCGTTGCCGAGCGATTTCGCGCTGGCTAGTGAGGTTGCGGGAGCATGGCGACATACAGTCCGACCTGAATAACCGCTGGTGGATCAGTTCCTGGATGTCATTGCGCTGGGGTCGAGCATCGCTCTTGCTTATTGGCATTGCTGCCATGACCATAATCTCGAGCTATGCCTGGTCGCTGGACGAGAAGTCCTATGACCAACGGGTTTTTGGCTATTACTTGGCCGAGCTAGAGGTCAAGCGAAATTGTTCGGATGACGCCGACTCATTGGCGCGTACGACCGTGCCATCTAACGCTGCTTGTGACCATTACTTGCGGGGTAATTTGTTACGCGGCATTAAGGGAACGGATCGCTTCGATGCTTCCGGCGCGAGCTGGCTCGGGAACGGGGAATCGCGCCACTTTGTCGTGGTAAACGACAAGGATGGGCGTCTAACGGTTCACGACGAGTCGGGCAATCTTTTGGAGATTATTGACCTTGGCGAAGCCATGGCCAAGGAGATCGCGCGCTGGCGGGAGGACGCGGAAGAGGATGCAAGGGAGTTCCCCGACGAGGTGCGCGACTTGGAGGCGATTGGCCGCATCGGCGACGGGAAGTATCTTCTGCTCGGCTCGCATTCGACATGGCAACAAGCCCGAGATTACCGTCGCAGATACACATTCGAGATCGAATTGTCGGGGACCGAGACCAAACCGGGTGATTGGGATTTTACGGCCAGCCTATCGGAGAGCGATCTGTTTGCCGAGGCGCTGTTGCGTTCCGTGCAGCTTGAGGGCTCTGACACCGGTGTCGAACGTGATCTCGCCAGCGGTTGGCTCGAGCCCGGGCGAGACTGTTGCGATGTGAACATTGAGGGAGTTACCCAAGGCCCCGTAACCGACGCTTCCGGTGAAACCGAGATCATGCGACTTTTCGCCTTGCGTGAACCGTTGTTTTGCGAGGCGGGCAAGGCGGTAAGCCGAGTCTACGGTGTCGACATCGATGGCACAGCGTTACGGCGGCTCATTGACCTTCCGGCGGTTATCGATGACGAGAATGTACCGGGTCCGCACCGTCTGTCGGATATCGCCTACGACAGCAACTCGAAGTCCTATTGGTTGCTGACCTCGGTAGAACGCAGCGATGAGGTCGACAAGGACCGAGTGATGGCGCCGTGTTCAATCGCAGGCAGCGCGTCGCGCGGCGCGGATAAAGGGGGTGCGCTGTGGCGCTGGGATGGTGACCCGACGCACCAGCCGAATCTCGTGTCGGTGACCGCATTTCACAAGCCCGAAGGGATTGCCGTCTCCGCCGATGGCCGGCTGGTTGTCGTCTATGATGACGACGGCGATAGCCCCAAGTGCGGCGGCGTGCCGCTCGCGCCCTATTCAATCGGAGAGAATCTGCCAAATCACAGACTTTGGCAAGAATGCGGCGCGTTGCTGCCGGCTTGTCAAGGCAACAACTAGACCCAGCCCTCGGCGCGTTCCTGGTCGCTGTTGAAGTTGAGCTCGACGGTCACGCCGTCGGGATCGTCGACGAAGATCTGGTGTATCTGCGGGGCGGGATCGGCCTCGCGATAGCTCAAGCCGGCGCCTTCGAGCACGCGGCGGGTGTCCTTGATGTTCTCGGCCTTCAGCGCGAAATGATCGAAGGGCAGGGTGTTGGCGTCGCCGGCGTCCCGGTCCATCACCACGAGATGAACGACGGCGTTCGGGCCGACCTTGAGCCAGGCGCCGTCGAAGGGAAAATCGGGGCGCCAGGCCACCTCCTCGAGGCCCAGCAGGCCGATATAGAAGGCGCGCGAGGCGGCGATGTCCTGGGTGTTGATGGTGACATGGTCGAGGGCTGTGGCGGGCATGGTATCACTCTCCCGATTGCGGGCGCGGTTTCAAGAGGCCGCGGCCGGCCAGATTTCGCATCAGGGCGCCGATGCCGAACTCCCACGGCGCCGCCTCGTGGCAGTGGGCGACGCGGTTGAACAGGGCGCCCAGCGGCGGTGTCGCGATCATCACCAGATCGCCGGTCAGGTGCGTGAAGCCGCGCCCTTCCTCGCCGCGGTCCTGGGTCGGCGCGAACATGGTGCCGGTCATCAGCACGAAGCCGTCGGGATATTGATGGGTCTCGTTGATGGTCTGGGCCGCCAGGTCGGCCGGGTCGCGGCTGATCTGCCCCATCGACGAGCTGCCCTGCATGGAGAACTGATCGTCGCCCTCGACCGCCAGGCTGATATCGATGCCCTTGAGGTCGTCGAGGCTGAAGGTGCGGTCGAAGAGGCGAATGAAGGGGCCGATGGCGCACGACGCGTTGTTGTCCTTGGCGCGGCCGAGCAGCAGGGCGCTGCGGCCCTCGACATCGCGCAGATTGACGTCGTTGCCGAGGGTGGCGCCGACGATCTCGCCGCGCGCATTGACCACCAGCACGGCCTCGGGCTCGGGATTGTTCCAGGTCGAGAATTCGGGAATGCCGATATCGGCGCCGAGGCCCACCGACGACATCGGCTGGGCCTTGGTGAACAGTTCCGCGTCGGGGCCGATGCCGACTTCGAGATAAGGCGACCAAAGCTCTCGCTTTTGCAGCGATTCCTTGAGCTTCATGGCGTCTTCCGAGCCCGGCCGGATGCCGGCTAGGCTGGCGCCGATCTCGCTGGCGATCGAATTGCGCACTTCCTCGGCACGGTCGGGATCGCCCTCGGCCAATTCCTCGATGACCCGTTCCATGAGGCTGTCGAGGAAGGTCACGCCGGCGGCCTTGATCGCCTGCAGGTCGATCGGGCTGAGGAACCACGGCTTCGACGGATCGCGCATGCTGGGCACCGAATTGCCGAGAATGTCGTCGACGCTGCCGATGCGTTCCGCGCTGCCCGAATTGGCAATGGCGAATGGCGGATCGGCGGCATTCGTCACGTCCGAGCAGGTGGGGAAGGCGGCGCTGATGTCGTAGACGCCGGTCTCGGCGAGCACCACGACGCTCGGCCCGCCGTCAGGTCCGGCGTCGGGCACCCAGCAGCGGCCGACCAGCGCCCCGTTGAGGCCGTCGTCGGGCAGCACGATTTCCGAATCCAGCGCAAAGTCCATTCGTCTTCCCCAGTTGTGTGACAGGCAGGTATAGCGGACCAGGCGCGCCCGCGACAATGCGCTCGTCATCACTGGGCCTGCGCGTCAATACCAGCTTGCACTGACAGGAACCCATTTGATGGCCCGAGGCGGCTCCCCGGATGCGTCGCGACGCTTGAACGATGTCCCCGCATCGCCCGGCGCGCCGCTCCTACCCGGAAAACCGCCTCAAGCCATCAAATGGGCCTTTATCACTGAGCCTTGGTATATCCCTCAGCCAACAGGCGCAGGTTCGCGGCATCCGCATTGCCGCCTGACAGGACCATGGCCACCGACTTTCCCGCCATCGCCTGGCGCTCCTTGACCACCGCCGCCAGCGGTGCCGCCCCCGCCGGCTCAGCCAAGTTGTGGGTCGCCCGCAGCATCAGTTTCTGCGCCGCCAGGATTTCCTCATCTTCCAGCGTGACGATTCGCGCCGCATGGCGGTTGATGATCGCCACCGCCTGCTCGTCCGGCGCCCGGGTCGCCAAGCCGTCGGCATAGGTATCGGCGGTTTGTGTCGGCACCACATGCCCGGCCGCGAAGGACAGCGCGTAGGACGGCGCCCCGGCCGCCTGCACGCCGATAATCTCCGTCGTCAGGCCAAGGGCTTCTCGCGCCGCTATCACGCCGCAAATGCCCGAGCCGAGCCCGATCGGCACATAGACCGCATCGAGCGGCCCGGCATTCTCGAACAGCTCCAGCGCGTAAGACGCCACGCCGGCCACCAGCCTCTGGTCGAAGGACGGCACCATGTGCAGGCCTTGCGCCTCCGCCAGGCTCTGCGCATGGCCGACCGCAGCCTCGAAATCCTCGCCCTGCACCACCAGCTCGGCGCCCTGCGCCGCCATGGCGTCATTCTTCTCGGGATTGTTGCCGTGCGGCACGACGATGACAGCGCGCATGCCATTGTGCGCCGCGGCCACGGCGATTGACTGCCCATGATTGCCCCGCGTCGCCGCGATGACACCGGGGCAGCCGGGCTCGGCCCGCTTCAGCGCCTCCATATAGACCGCCCCGCCGCGCACCTTGAAAGCCCCGATCGGCGTGTGGTTCTCGTGCTTGACCCAGACGGGCAGGCCAAGTTCACGCGCGAGCAACGGCCAGGCATATTGCGCCGTCGGCAGCATCAGGTCCGCGACCACGGCCTGCGCCGCGCGCATCTCGTCAAGGGTGGGGAGCACGTGTTCGCCTCCGGAGTGAGCGCCTCGGTGCACCCCATACCACGCCCGCCGACCCGTCGCCATGGCCTGGCAACGTGTCTATCCGCAATCGGCCCGCGCTGTATCAGGCAACAAGCAGCAGCGTGATCGCTAAATCCCTGTGTGGCGCCGGACAAGGTTTCGCACCACCGCGAACGTCCACCCCCAGACATAGGAGAACTTCAGCAATCCCGAACCGCCGCCGTCATAGGAATTCGGGTTGAACATAGCCAATGAAGGCTTAATTATGAAATCGAAGTAAACAAGCCAGCAAATTAAAATTGGTGTCGTGTAAATAACGATCAAGGTCGGAGATATCATTAAATAAGGTGTCATTTTCGATGTCATAGTTATTATAAGAGATATCATAATAAGTAAACAAATCAGTCTAATAAATGTAGGATTTGTTATTATCGCGGGGGATAGCGATAAACGTTTCTGAACATCAGGTATCCATGAATTATCAATATCTTTCCAATACTCTTTGGCAAACCCAATGGCAAGGAAAGTTGGTGATATCAAGGGGATGGGCGAAAGATTTGCGAAGCCATATTCCAGCATCGTTTTGTGTTCTTCGCTCAAGGAAGTTAATGTGTGACGGATGAGTGTGGTTCTGGCTTTACGCAGCGATAGTTTGGCGGCAATGCCGAATCCGGTAGCTGTCAGTATGAACGCGGGAATTGCCAAAACCGCAGGCAGATCCACACCGCCGACGCTTTGCGTGCCTGGCTCGAAACCCAAACCGGTGAGCAGAGTGATGAGTGCGGCTGCGAAGCTCGCCCCCAAGCCTAAGAGCAGCATTTTCTGCGCGGATGCGAGGTCGCGAGTGACCCCCTCTAAAGGCTGAATGGAGGACGAGCTATCCATGTGCGTTCTCCTGATCGGTGTCTAACCATACACCATTTCCCGCTAAAGTGCGATCGACAGCTGGCCATGCGTTGATGTTCGATGTAGTGAGGCATCGAACGATCGAGGAGGAGAGCCATGGCATTCGAAGGCTTCGAGACGCGGCGTATCGACGGCGAGGGCTGCGAGATCAATCTGGTCATCGGCGGCTCCGGGCCGCCCTTGCTATTGTTGCACGGCTATCCGCAGAGCCATTTCATGTGGCACAAGCTGGCGCCGGGGCTGGCCGAGCGCTTCACGGTGGTGGCCGGCGATCTGCGTGGCTATGGCGATAGCGGCCATCCGCCGGATGGCGAGGGCCATTTCGGCTATTCCAAGCGCGCCACGGCGGCCGACCAGGTCAAGGTCATGGCCTCGCTCGGCTTCGAGCGCTTCCGCCTGGTCGGGCATGATCGCGGCGGCCGGGTCTCGCATCGTCTGGCGCTCGATCATTCCCAGGCTGTGGAGCGCCTCAGCGTGCTCGACATCGTGCCCACGCGCACGCTCTTCAAGGCCACCGACCAGTTCCTGGCCACCGCCTATTACCACTGGTTCTTTCTGATCCAGGCCGAGCCCTACCCTGAGACGCTGATCGGCCACGACCCGGAATTCTATCTCGACTTCCTCATGCGCCGCTGGGCCGGGGCGGGCGAGGCCTTCACGGACGAGGCCTTCGGCGAATATCTGCGCTGCTTCTCCAGACCTGAGACGATCCACGCCACCTGCGAGGACTACCGCGCCGCCGCGACCATCGACCTGGAGCATGACGAGGCCGACCTCGGTGCCAAGATTGCCTGCCCCGTGCAGGCCCTGTGGGGCGCCAAGGCGGTGATGGAGAAGACTTTCGACGTGGTTGCCGAGTGGCGCAAATGCGCCGGCCGGGTCGAGGGCGAAGCGATTCCCTGCGGTCACTTTCTGCCCGAGGAGGCGCCGCAGGAAACTCTGGCAGCTTTGCTGGCCTTTCTCGACCCTTAAGCGCCGGGCTTTGCGCCAGCCGGCGGGAATGCCAATATAGGCGTCGGGGACCACGAGAAAGCGAGTGGAAATGAGCGACGATCCTTCGTCGAGCGAGCAGGACCCGTCCGTCCGCGAGGCCCTGGGTATCAAGCCGGCACCTGCGCCGGCGCCGAAGCGCGGCTCGTTGGGGCGGCTGCGGAACTATTTCCTCACCGGTATCGCGGTCACGGCGCCCATCGCCATCACGCTGTGGATCCTCTTCGGCATCATCGAGCTGATCGACGAGACCGTGGTGCCGCTGGTGCCCGACGTCTACAACCCGGCCAAGTACATAGAAGCCTATTTCGGCGTCGAGGTGGATATCCCCGGTTTTGGCCTGGTCGTGGTGATCATCGGCCTGACCCTGATCGGCTTCCTGGCGGCGGGCTTTTTCGGCCGCATGTTCGTGCGCTGGAGCGAGCGCCTGGTCAACCGCATGCCGGTGGTGCGCAGCGTTTACGGGGCGCTCAAGCAGATTTTCGAGACGGTGCTCGAATCGTCCTCGCGCTCGTTCCGCGAAGTGGTTCTGGTGGAGTATCCCCGCCGCGGTATCTGGGCCATCGCCTTCATCACCAGCACCACCGAAGGCGAGGTGCAGAACATCATCGCCGACGAGGTGGTGAACATCTTCCTGCCGACCACGCCCAATCCCACCTCGGGGTTCCTGCTGTTCGTGCCGCGAAGTGCGCTTGTGCCTCTCAACATGACGGTCGAGGAAGGCATCAAGATGGTGGTTTCGGCAGGCATTGTCACGCCACCGGACCGGCGGCCGGCAGATGTGCGGGCGAAGCCGCTGGTCTCGTCCGACGGCGCCTTGCAGCGCGAGGCGGCGGATCAGGTCAAGTCGGCCGAGCGCGTGGTCAGCCAGACCTCAGAAACCTGACCGCCAGGTCGCGCTCGAAGAGATAAAGCAGGGTCCGCAAGGCCTCGCCCCGCGGCCCGGTGAGCTCCGGATCGCCATTGAGGATGCGCTTGCTGTCGTCGCGGGCCATTGCCAGCAGGTCGCCGTGGGCGGCGAGATCGGCAAGGCGAAAATCGGGCAAGCCGCTTTGCCGCGTTCCCAACAGCTCGCCGGCCCCGCGCAGGCGCAGATCCTCTTCGGCGATGCGAAAGCCGTCCTCGGTCTCGCGCAGGATGGCCAGGCGCGACCGCGCCGTCTCGCCGAGCGGCGGCGCGTAGACCAAGAGGCAGGTCGAGGCCTTGTCGCCGCGCCCGACCCGGCCGCGCAATTGGTGCAGCTGGGCGAGGCCGAAGCGTTCCGCGCCCTCGATCACCATCACCGTGGCCTCGCGCACATCGACGCCGACCTCGATGACCGTTGTTGCTACCAGCAGAGACACCGCGCCGCTGGCGAAGTCCGCCATCACGCGGTCGCGCTCGGCTGCCTTCATCCGGCCGTGCACCAGCCCGACCTTGGCGCCGAAGCGCTCGGCCAAGGCTTCGGCGCGGGCCTCGGCGGCGGCCAGGTCCAGCGTTTCCGACTCGGCCACCAGCGGGCAGACCCAATAGACCCGGTCGCCCGAGGCGATGGCGCGCGAGACGGCCTCGACCACCTGGTCGAGCCGGTTGGCCGGCAGGGCGACGGTGGTCACGGGCTGGCGGCCGGGCGGCTTTTCGGTCAGGCGCGAGACCTCCATATCGCCATAGGCGGTCAGCATCAGGGTGCGCGGGATCGGCGTCGCGGTCATCACCAGCACGGGCACGCCTTCGCCCTTGGCCTGGATGGTCATGCGTTGATGCACGCCG
>CAZVDW010000627.1:0-4300 GCA_964625645.1 uncultured Rhodospirillaceae bacterium | reverse complement strand
GCCTCGGCCGGCGTGAAGCGGCGCAGGCCGAGGCCCTCGATGTCGGCCTCGTGTATGCGCGCCAAGGCGGCACCGATATCCGCCGCCGCCCGCGCGCGGGCGGGCGCGAACGCCTCGCCGTGCAGAATGCGCTTCGGCAGGGCCTCGCCTGCGACATATTCCATGACATAGGCATCGCCGAGGCCGTCTTCGGGCGCTGCCGTGCAAAGCACCCGCGGCACCGGCGCCCCCGCTGCCGCCGCCCGTGCCATCACCATGGCCTCGACGGTGGGGCCGAGAGAGATGCTTCCCGTGCGCGAACCCGGCGAGCGCCGCAGGATCAGGCGCCTGCCCGGCCCCTCGAGCCGAAAGACCCAGATCTGCTGGCTGGCACCGCCGGCCAGGCGGCGCAGGTCGGAAACGCCAGTGGCCGCCGCATCGAGGCGCGGGGCGAGGCGGCACAAGCCCGCCGCAACGGCGTCATCCATATCGCCTAGCCGTCTGTCAGCACGCGCACGGGCGCACCATCCGCCCAGGCGATGATGTTTTCGACCGCGTCGCCAAAGCCCGTGCGGTAGGTCTCCTCGGTAACATAGCCGAGATGGGGCGTGAGCACGGTGTTCGGGAGTGCGCGCAGGGGGTGCGCAGCGGGCAACGGCTCGATATCGTAGACATCGAGGCCGGCAGCGGCGATGGCGCCGGTTTGCAGCGCCCGCAGCAGAGCCGCCTCGTCGACCAGGGGGCCACGCGAGGTGTTGACCAGATAGGCCGTGCTCTTCATGCGCCCGATATCCTCAGGCCCGACGATGCCGCGTGAGCGCTCGCTGAGCACCAGATGGAGAGTGATCACGTCGGCAGCTGCGAACAGGGTCGCCTTGTCGACGCGCCTGACGCCGACCTCGGCGGCGCGCTCCTCGGAAAGGTTCGGGCTCCAGGCCATGACCGCCATGCCGAAGGCGAGGCCGACCTTGGCGACCTGGGCACCGATACGCCCCAACCCGACAATGCCGAGCGTGGCGCCGGCCAGCTCGCGCCCCAGTGTCGTCTGCCAGCCGCCCTCGCGCATGCCGCGGTCCTCGTGCGGGATATGGCGCAGCAGGCTCAGGATCAGCCCCCAGGTCAGCTCCGGCGTGGCATTGGCGCGTCCGCGCGTGCCGCACACCGTGATGCCGTGCTCGGCCGCCGCGGCGAGGTCGATGGAGAGGTTGCGCATGCCGTTGGTGACCAGCAGCTTGAGGTTCGGCAGTCTGGCCAGCAGCGTATCGCGAAAGGGTGTGCGCTCGCGGTTCATGACCACGACCTCGAAGTCGCGGAGCCGCGCCGCCACGTCAGCCTCGTCATCGAGATGATCCTCGAAGACGGTGAGCGAAAATTCCGCCGGCAGCCGCGACCAATCGGCAACCTCGCGCATGACACTCTGATAGTCGTCCAAGATCGCTATTCCGCGCATGGCTGCCCCCGGCTTCGAATCACGCAGCCATCTTATGCGAAAGCGCGCGGCGTACCCAGCACGCGCATTTGCGGCGCTAGAGCACTACCAAGTTTAATGGAATCGGTTTGACTAGCCTTAGTCCAGCGCCGCCAACAGCGACTTCGCTTCTGTCAGATCAGCGGTGTCGGGTTTTTCGGCAAACCCGTCATAGACGGGCGCGAGAAGCCCGCGTGCCTTGGCGCGCTCGCCCTGGCCTCGCCAAAAGCGCGCTAGCAGGGTCGCGGCACGCAGCTCCTCGACTTTCTCGCTCTGCCGCCTGGCCATAGCCAATGCCGCTTCGAAGCACTGCCTAGCACTGTCGGCTTGTGGGCCATCGGTCGCAACACAGAGACGGCCGCGGGCCAGGAGATTGAGCGTGCGGCCGAGATATTCGCCGCTGCTCTCGATCATGTCCTCGGACTCCTTGATCCTGGCCTCGGCGAGATCGAGCTGGCCGGTATCTGTATAGGCCAGTGCCATCTCGTACAGCGGCGCCGGCTTGCCACCGGTTCCGCCGCTGCTCTCGAGTATCGCCATGCCTTGCTCCAGGTCCGCGATCGCCTCTTTCGAGCGCCCCTGAAAGCGTGCCAGACAGCCGCGATTGAGGTAGCCCCAGGCACCCCAAAACGGCAGGACTTGCGCATCGTGCAGTGCGATCACCTCGTTCGACCAGGCGAGCACGTTTCGCTCGATCCCAGTGGTTGACAGGCCGAACCCGCCCATGGCCAGCGCATGCGCCAGGGAGAAGGGGTGATCCAGGGTACGCGCGTGGGCGACTGCGGCTTCGGCGCGCGCAATGCCTTTTTCGAACTGGCCAAGGTGGGTGTGCACGCCGGACACGAAGCTCGCCGCCGCCGCATAAATATCCTGCCCATAGGTGAACCTTAGTGGTGCATGCCTGTCCGTATCGTAGGCACCTATGACCCGCTCGCTTTCCTCGATAGCACGCGAATATTCGGCCCGATTCAGGGATATCGAGCTTATGCCCTGGCGTGCCACCAGCTCGATGTCGGGATCGCGATGGGCTTGCGCGATCTCCAGGATGTGCTCGAACTTCTCCAGGCCCTTATGCGTGTTCCCTGTCGTCCAGTCATAATACGCCATGGCATATAGCGTCGGGCAAAGCTCCGGCCCCGACTCACCTGCCTCAAGCAACTCTTCCACGCGCCCGAAGACCTTGTGAACTTCGGCATCGGCATAGCCTTTCGTGACGACGAGACTGAAGCCCAAGCCTGATTGCAGCCGCAGCTCGATATCCGCCCTCTCTTCGTCATCACCAAGACTCTGCACCAGGGGCAGGCCGGCCTTGAAGTGCTCCGCTGCTTCGCCGGCGCTGGCGCCTGCCGTGGCCCGCTGGCCGGCGGCAACCCAGTACTGGACCGCTTGCTGCGGCAGGTCGGCCCTGGTGTAATGATGGCCGAGTAGCTCCGGCATCGTCTCCGCTATGTCTGGAGTCTCCAGTAGCACCCCAGCCAGCTTCGCATGCAGCTGCTGGCGCCGGCTCTTGAGCAGGCTCTCGTAGGCCGCGTCTTGGACCAACGCGTGCTTGAATGTGTACGTTGCGTCCGGGCCTACGCCACGACTGAAGATCAGCTCGCTATCGACGAGCTGCTGCAAGGCGTCCTGAAGCGCGTTGCCGTTGAGCGGCGAGATGGCGGCCAGCAGCGCGTGGGAGAACTCGCGACCGATGCAGGCGCCGGTCTGCGCCACTTCCTTGACCGGAGCGAGGCGGTCGAGGCGGGCCATCAGGCTATCGTGCAGGGTGGCGGGGATGGCGAGGCCCGAGAAGTCGCCGGCGAGCCGCCAACTGTCCTCGCCCTCCTCGACGATGCCGCTTTCCAGCACCGTCTTGGTCAGCTCCTCGACGAACAGCGGCACGCCGTCGGTCTTGGCGACGATCTCAGCTGCGACCTCCTCAGGCAGGGGCTTGCCGCCGGTGACCTTGGCTATCAGTTCGCCGACCTTGGTGCGGCGCAGACGTGATAGCGTCAGCGGCGTCAGGTTGCCGAGTCCGCTCCAGGGCGGCGCGAACTCCGGGCGATAGGTGAAGACGGCAAGTATCCGTTTCTGGCCCAGGAGTTCGACGATGCGTGTCGCCGTTTCCAGAGAACTGGGGTCGCACCAGTGCATGTCCTCGACCAGAAAAAGCACCGGGATCTGGTCGGCGCTGGCGGTCATCGCCTCGGCCAGAGCCTCGACGGTGCGCTGCTTCTGTTTTTGCGGGCTCATCTCCAGCGGCGGGTAGCGCTCGCCGGTAGGGATGCTCAGCGCCCCGGCCACCAGCGGCGCGGCTTCGTCCACGGACAGGCCGATCTGGCGCAGGTGGGTGTCGATCTTGTCGAGCTTTGCCGTTGCGTCGTCATCGGCGCTGAAGCCGGCAACGCGGGCGATAGTCTCAGAGATCGGGTAGAAGGCGGTGTTGGTGTGAAACGGCGAGCATTGGTAAAGGAAGGTGGCCGCGCCCTCCGTCCTGACGCGCTCGCGCAGCTCCTGGATGATGCGGCTCTTGCCGATACCCGGTTCGCCGCAAAGCAGCACCAGCTGGCCCTCGCCCTCCTTCGCCTGCTGCCATTTGTCTTCCAGCATTACCATCTCGGCGTCGCGGCCGACGAACGGCGTCAGGCGGGTTCCGTGCGCTGCGGCAAAGCGCCCCTCGGCCGCCGCCAGCCCGCGGATGCGAAAGGCGCGCACCGGCTCGACAATACCCTTGAGAGCCCGTTCACCCAGGTCCTCGGCAATCACCGTGTCGGCGAGCAATCGCCGGGTCGAGGCCGCGATGAGCACCTCGTCGGCGCCCGCCAGGCTCTGAAACCGCGCTGCCAGATTGGGCGTCTCGCCGACCGCCAGCTT
>CAZVDW010000626.1:0-4655 GCA_964625645.1 uncultured Rhodospirillaceae bacterium | reverse complement strand
GCTGGTCCTTGCGCGGGCGCACGTCGCGCGGAATCGCCTGGTACCACTCTTCCGTGTTCGCAAATTCCGGGTCGACATCGAAGATCACCCCGCGAAAGGGATAGATCCTGTGCTTGACGATATCGCCGATCTGAAATCTTGCCTGTCTGACTTCCATAACCGCCTTAGCCTCTGCGTCCGAGCCCAAGGGTAAGGCATACCGCCGGTTTACGCCAGTCCGTCCGGCGTCAGTCCTTGCCTGGCTTCTGCCCCGGAACCCAGCGGCTGACGGGCTTGCCGCGATGGTAGCGCGGGACTTTGGAACGACCGCGCCGGAGCCCTGAGCCGGGCACCACGGACGCCGCCCCGACCCGCTTCTCGCCGTGGGAATCGGCCATGGCACGCTCGCTGATCACCGAGCCGATGCCGGCCTTCAATGCCGCCTTGACCGGCGACGAGTCCATCACCATTGCGTTCAACTGCTCCTGCGGCAGGCCGCCGAAGGCCATCCAGATGCCGTCGAGAAATTCCACCACCGGCTGGCGCAGACTCTCGACCTCGATGATCGCGGCACCGAGGTCGTGCACGCGAATCAGGTTGGGCTCCAAGGGGCCTCTCTTGGTAACGATAAAGACCGACGGCATCAGGCGCTGGCCGTCGGTGGCGCCGGCAAAATGGGCCTGCGCCAGATAGAGCAGCCGTTGCAGCCTTGGCGAAGGCATCGGCTGGCGTTCATGGCGGGCACGATTGAGCAGCCAGGTGGCAACGTCGAAACTTGAGGCGGCAGCGGGTCGCACGGTCACACGGAAGCTGGTTTCGGGGGACCAGACCTTATACCAACTTGCATTGATAGGAACCCATTTGATGGCTTGAGGCGGTTTTCCGGGCAGGAGCGGCGCGCCGGGCAATGTGTGGCATCGGCCAAGCGTCGCGACGCGTCCGGGGAGCCGCCTCGGGCTACCGCAGGCCGCACGCTTTTCGCCGCTGGCTAGGAGCGGGCCGCTTGTCGCGGGGTCGCACGACGGCGCGGCCCGCTCCTAGCCAGCGGCGAAAAGCGTGCGGTCAAATGGGGCTTTATCACTGAGCCTTGGTATTAAGCCGGGTCGCCGATCAGCATCGGCGTCGTCATCCAGTTGTCGCCGGATGCGGCGATGCAGCTCAAGCCGTTGGGCCGGGTGACGAGAATCGTCCAACTGCCCGATTCGCCGACATAAAGCTCATAGACCATGCCGCCGTTGGGGCCGATCCCGAGGCCGACTTTCTGCTCGCCGTAGCTTTGCGCGAGCTTGCTCACGGCGTCTTCATGGGGCAGGCACGAGCCTTGCGCCTGGGCGCCGCTGGTAGCGGCGGCCACGGCTGTCAAAGCGGTGGCCAGAAGTGCCGTCTTGAGGAACCGAAACATCGTTGCCTCCATCAGTGGCTGTTGCGTTCGACCTCCCCGTTGTTTTTTGCCGTTCAAGGAAATTTAGGGCGTTTGGGACCATTTTCAAGAAACCGCAAGATCACGAACAGATCACAAGTTCGTAACGACACGCGTTACTTGAGAAAACAGGCCACCTTCTTTCCTCCTACCCTTAGACAATCCCATGATATCGAAGCAACTACAGTGACATACTTCACGAGCATGGATTTTATTGGCTTGCGTGTGACCGCCACAGGCTGCCTAATGGGAAAAATCCTTTGGGAGGAGGTTCACGATGGTCTGGCACACGAACTTGCGCTCGCTTGCGGTTGCCGCAGTGGCGATGTTTCCCGCAACCGCAATGGCATTGGAGATCGCAGACGTTCAGGCTCTGCTTGCCGCGCTGCCGCCCGGCATGGTCAAGCACGCCGCGCCTTTCAAAAATGAGGCCGGGGCCGTGGTTTTCCCGGATGTGGTGGTGACGCCGCCCGACGGCGGCCAGATCCGTGCCACGGCCGTCACCATCGCGGCGCTCGACGTCGCCGCCATTCAGGCCGATACCCCGCCGAGCGAGCTCGATATCACGATCTCGGGCATAACGCTCTCGGCATCGACTTTCGGCTCGGCCCTGGACATGCCGTGGCCGTTCGACAGCGACACCATCGAGGGCGATATCGCGCTGCGCTTTGCTTCGAGCTTCGAGGGCGATCCGCGCATCGACACGGCGCTCGATGTCGATTTCGGCCGCCATGGCGTGGTCAACGCCGCGGCGGTGATCTTCCAGCCGTCCTGGGTCGACATGCCGCCCGACCCGGCTGATCCCTTCGCCTCGATGATTCCCCAAAGCATCGAGATCCACATCGCCAACGTCGCGGTGCCCGAGCTGTTGTTCTCCATGCTCACCGGCGAGCCCGACATCTGGGGCCATGGTCCGCTGCCGGTGGCGCTCGATTTCAGTTATTTCATGGACGAAGTGCGGCAGGACGTCTCGATCGCCAGCGCTCTCGATCTCGGCAGCGGCAGCGCCACGCTCGCCATGTCGGGCTGGCCGAGCGCGCGGGCCATGGCCAACCCCTCGCTGTTTTACGACGGTGGGCCGGAGATGTTCTTCAGCGAGCTCGCCTGGCGGCGCGCCAAGTTCAGCTATGCCGACAACGGCCTGGCCGGCGCCTTGCTCGATCTGCTCGGGGTGCTGGAAGGCGAGACCGCCTTCTCCATGCTCGCCGAGCTGCTCGAAAACCTCGGCGAGGCCGACAGCGAGCTTGGCCACGACGGGCCGACCCGCGACATCATCGGCACCTTCCGCGAAATGGCCTTCGCCTATGGCAGCTATGACGGCGACACCCTGCTGATCACCCTCAACCCGGTGGTGCCGTTCACCTTCGCCGATCTCGAGGACGCCGACGTCGATCCCGACCATGGCCTGCACCCCGATGACATGGTGCGCCTGCTCGGGCTATCGGTGACTTATTTGCCCGACTGATCGCGGGGTATCACCGGCAGCAAGATGTGCGAGGGCCGCGCCGCATCGTGGAAGACGGTGTTGCTGGCGCTCACCCAGGCGCTGCCCTCTTCCGGGCTCTCGGCGGTGTTGAGATTGCGGTCCCAGCGCGGGAAATTGCTGCTGTGGACGCTCACGCGCAGCCGGTTGCCGGCCTGAAAGACGTTGCTGGTGGCCCACAGGTCGACCTCGTAGCGCACCACCTCGCCGGGCTCGAGCAGGCGTGCCACCGCCGCGTCGTCGCGATAGCGGGCGCGCACGATGCCGTCGACGATGTTGATCGAGCGGCCATCGGGATAGACCTCGCTGAGGCGTACCGTCCAGTCGGTATCGACCGCCGATGACGCGCCGTATAAGACCGCCGTCACCGGCCCCGTCACTTCCAGCGGCGCCGCCAGGGGCTCGCCGGTGAAGGTCAAAGAGAGCGCGTCCGCCGCGCGGTGGTCGCGCGGGCCGCCGGGCAGGAACAGGGTGTTGCCGCCGAGCGTCGGCACCGGCACGGCCGGATCGTACGTGAAGCTGCCGGCGCCTTCGTCCGCGCCGGGCGCCTCGCTGCTCAGGCCACCGTCGCGGAAATAGAGCCGGGTGCTCTCCGCCCGCGCCAGCGGCCATTCGCTTTCGTGGCGCCAGCGATTGTCGCCCATGACGTAGATCAGCACCGGCGGCTCGTCGGCGACGCCGTTGTCGATACCGCGCAGCCAATGGTCGAACCAACGCAAGCGCACGGCGTTGTAGCCGACCTCGTCGGCGCCGGGAAAGCTCAGCTCGCCGACCTCCGTGACGCCGACATTGGTCGGGCCGTGCACCCACGGGCCGATCACCAGGCGCTGATTGTCGCGCGCCAGCGCGCTGCCGGCGCCATCACGCAGGCCCTCGTAGTTCTCGATCGTGCCTTGCAGAAAGATGTCGTACCAGCCGCCGAGATGGGCCACCGGCACGCTGAAGTCGCTGTGTTGACGGGCGATGGCCTGGCGCTGCCAGTAGGGGCCGTCCGCCTGCTCGGCCAGCCAGTCGTAGTAGAACGACAGCGCCGGAACGCCGCTGAAGGCGCCAAAGCCGTCGACCGGTAGCGCCGAGAGCTGTTCCTGCGGGTCGTCGAGGAAAGCCTGGATTTTCGTGCGGGCGCTGGCCGCCGGCCTTTCCGCCAGCGTGCGCGTGACGATGTCCCCGGCGAAGGTCAGCCCGACCCAGAGGCTGACGAAACCGTGCTCGAAGGCGCCGCCGCGGTAGATCCAGTGCTTGTGCAGGTCCGCGGCGGATTCGCGCACGAACATGGCAGCCAGCGCCGGCGGCTGGCTCGGCGCCAGCATGTAGGCGGTCTGGCCCGTATGGGAGCCGCCGACGACGCCGACGCTGCCGTTCGACCAGGGCTGGGCGGCGATCCATTCGAGGGTGTCATAGCCGTCCGAGCGCGCGTCCCAGCCAGCATCGCGGAAGGGATAGTAGTCGCCTTCCGAGGCGTAGCGGCCGCGCACGTCCTGCACCATGAAGACATAGCCGCGCTCGGCGAAATAAGTATGCGCCCCGGCGCGAATCTCGGACGAGCGCGTCTTGTCATAGGGCGTGCGCTCGACCAGCGCCGGGAAAGTGCCCTCGGCATCGGGCCGGTAGATGTCGATGGCGAGGCGCACCCCATCGCGCATCGCCACCGTGACGTCACGCTCGACGATCACCCCGTAGCGCGCCTCGTCCTCCGCCCGCGCCGGCAGTGCGGCCAGGCCGCAGGCAAGCAGGAATGCAATCAGCCTAACCATCGACATCTCCTGTATTTCC
>CAZVDW010000625.1:0-4683 GCA_964625645.1 uncultured Rhodospirillaceae bacterium | reverse complement strand
GATTTTGGGATTGCTGCCGACAACGTGGGAACGGCACTGAGAAAACAAATGAATAGTCATTTGCAACAATTCAGTGTTCTGCAAATCTCTCTGATCGCCATCACTTTGTTTGCGGGGTTGTTTACAGGGATAATGGTGCACAACAATTCTAAGGCTTTGATGCATTCCAAGAACCAAGCCGAAGAAGCCGCCGCCGCCAAGTCAGAGTTTCTGGCCGCCATGAGCCATGAAATGCGCACCCCCATGGCCGCTGTAATCGGCATGGCGGATTTGATGCTGGGCCATGAATTGGAGCCGGAAGTGAAAGATTGGGCTACCAACATCAGTCGCTCCGGCAAGCACCTGTTGAAAATCCTCAATGAGATTCTCGACCAGTCAAAACTCGATGCGGGCAAGGTCGCTATCGAGCATGTTGATTTCCACCTCGCTTCCATTGTCAAGAACCTATCCAATCTGTTTTTGCCCAAGATCGTCACGAAAGGCCTTACGCTAGACGTTGAGATTGACGAAGCGATCCCGGAAGGCGTCTCCGGCGATCCGTCGCGGATCACTCAAGTTCTTTCCAACTTGCTTAATAACGCCCTCAAGTTCACCCCTCGCGGCGGCATTAGGATTGTCGTCGCTCACGAGCTATTGGAGAGTGGCGATTTCCTGCTTCGGTTTTCCGTAATGGATAGCGGTATAGGTCTCAATGAAGAGGCGCAGGCGACGCTCTTCACGCCTTTCACGCAAGCCGACAGCTCCACGTCCAGAACCTATGGCGGCACGGGGCTTGGGCTTTCCATCTCCAAACAACTTGTCGAACTGATGGGTGGCGAGATCGGTGTTTCCAGTGTCGAGGGTGTCGGCAGTAAGTTTTGGTTTACGGTCCTCAGCCGAGCTGCCGAAGGTCGCGTGGAACCAATTGACACGACTTTTTCCTCGGACGCCTGGCAGGCATCACGACCATTGAAAGTGCTGGTGGCCGAAGACACCGATGTTATTCACGAAATGATTGCCGCGGTATTGGATAATTTGAGCCACAAAGCGACCATCGTGGACGATGGGAAGCAAGCCGTCGAAGCCCATGAGGCGGAAGACTTCGACATCGTATTGATGGATATTCGCATGCCGGTTATGGACGGCTTGCAGGCGACCACCGCAATCCGGTCCATGGATGGCGAAAAATCAAGCATACCGATCATCGCCCTGACCGCGGATATATCAGCGGCGAACGTGCGGGCATACCGTGAAATCGGAATGAATGCGGTTTGTGCCAAGCCCATCGAGCTGCCTGATCTGCTGAGGACGATAAACGCGCTGATTGGTGAGGAAATTCACGCAATAGTTCCTCAAACCCCGTCGGCGGCGCAAGATGAACAAGCCATGGATACTGGGGACACTTCAGAGCCAGCGGATATGGAAGATGGTTCAGAGGCAGCGGATATTGATGATCGTCTGGATCTACCGGCAAATGATGCCAGCTTCGCGGAAGTGTTGGAACGGGTAGCCAACATTACGGATCGGCAAAAGAATGAAAGTGTGCCGTCCCTGGAGATTGTCGGCGTGGATGTCGACAAAGTGGCCGAAATGCTGGCCAAATATGAAATTCGTCTGGTTGAGAATTGCGGCAAGCTGAAAACCATGATTGATGGCTTGCACGAAAGTCCGGCCGATGAGGAAATCAGAGCCGAAGCGTCCATGCTCGCGCATTCGATAAAGGGTAGCGGCAAGACATATGGCTTTGATCTGGTTACGACCATCGCCACCGCGGCCGATGACTTGCTCGGAACGGAAGGCGGCTTGGAAACGGCACACCTCCGTGCCTTGGACAACCATGTGGCGGCTTTATCGCTGATCGCCAGGAACAGAATATCAGGTGATGGCGGCGAGGCTGGTCGTATCCTGCTGCAAGGGTTGAAGGATTTTTCTTAGTTGGAAATTCTTCCTGTGGCTTTACCATCGAAATCAATAGGTTGAGACTGCGGTTGTTGTGCGGAGGTCAGTAAGGTGGCCTCGTCGCTCTCAGCGCGCCTTCCTGAGCAGCACATAGAAGGCGCCCGCGCCGCCGTGGCGGGCCTGCGCCTGTTCGAGCGCGAGGATGCGGCCGGCGTTGGGGGCCTCGGCGAGCCAGCGCGGCAGGGCCTGTCTGAGCACGCCTTCGCCGCGCTCGCCCTTGCCGGTGATGATCGGCACACAGCGGCGCCCGGCGGCCTGCTGGCCGGCGATAACGGCGTTGAGGGCACGATGGGCCTCGGTCTGGGTCAGGCCGTGCAGGTCGAGGCGGGCCTCGATCTCGGTCTGGAGGCGTTATGGGGACATGTAACTTAATTCACGACCCGGCGCCAATGGCGGGACCGCGAGTGGGCGATGCCGGCGCCATCAATCTCGGCCGAACAGCCGCTTCTTGGCCTTGGACAGGAATTTCGTCGGGTTCTTGAGGGGATCGGTCTCGTCGGCAAGGTCGCGCAACTCGGCTTTGGCGAAATCGAGATTCGCCTTGGTGTTGCGCCACGCGACATCGGCGCGTGGCTTGACTTTCCCCTCGTACATTTCAGCGGCTTTGGCCTGGACGCGCGGATCGGCTGCCGCGCGTCTTGCCGCGTGGGCGAGTAGTCGGCGCAAGATCAGCATCGGCCAAGCCTTGTTGCTAGACGGTGCGCTTATTTTATGTGGCAATCGGCGCCCTGTGCAAGGGTGGTCGACTACGTCAAGGTGCGCGCGCATTTCCTTGGCGACGCGCGCCCGGCCTCAATGCTGCTGGTCGTGCCCGAATCGGTACGCCCGCAGTTTCTGGTTGAGGTCGAGGCGATTTCCCCGAAGGCGTAGCCGAAGCTCAGGTCGCGCGCGCGCATGCCGTTGGCGGAGGAAGGCGCGAACCCTGACATCAAGAACCGCCATCCAGGCCGGCCGCTTGCAGGTCGGCGACAAGGTGATCGGTGTATGCTTGCTGGGCGAAGTGTAGGTATTGCTTCAACCAGGCAATCGAAAAATCCGGCTTCATGGCAAGAAGCCTTTTTACTGCGGCGCGAGCTTCGTCTTGCCTGCCCAAACGGCCCAACGCGACAGCGACCCACATGACGGCGAAGAACCCGGACGCCGGGCGCTGTGCCGCCCGCCGTGCCCACACCAGCACCTCGGCATAGTCACCTGTGAGGCTGACGGCGGCGGCGCGGCTTAATTCCCAAAGCCACATATAGGGGTCGTGCGGACTCAAACGGATGGCCGTGTCGATGGCGGCGGCCGATTCTTCGGCTCTCACAAGGTAGAGGTAGGCTTGGCCGAGCCCGTAATGGGCAAGGGCAAAGCTCGGATTGAGTTCGATGGCGGTCTCCAGCTGCGCGACTCCGGCTTCCATATCACCCAGATGTACCAAGGCACGGCCGAGCGCGGTGTGGGCCAGCGCATCCCTGTCGTCGAGGGCGATGGCTTCTTGGGCGGCGCCTGCCGCCGCATCCAGGGCATCGGCAGGGCTTTCCGTGAAGGCCAGCGAGGCGTCGAGCAAATAGGAATAGGCGAGCCCGGCGTGGGCCGGTCCCAGGCCCGGATCCAGCCCAATGGCGCCTTGAAACATGCGCCTGGCTTGCGCGTTTTCGCCCTTGTCGAACTGCCACAAATGCCCGAAGCCGCGTTGTGCATGCTCCCAAGCACCGAGATTTTCCGGTGGCCGGCTGCGGGCGCGCTCGCGCTCGAACGCCCCCAGCTCCGGCTCGATCGCGCCGGCGATCGTCTCGCTGATCTCGTCCTGCAAATCAAAAAAGTCGGCCAGCTCGCGGTCGTATCGCTGGGCCCAGACATGATTGCCGGTGGTGGCGTCGATGAGCTGGGCGCTGATGCGCACCCGGTTGCCACCACGCCTGACACTGCCCTCGACAACGTATCGCACACCCATGTCGCGCCCGACCCGCTTCACGTCCACCGCCTGGCCCTTATACGTGAAGGTCGAGTTGCGGGCGGTTACGAACAGCCAGCGGATTCGCGATAGCGCCGTGATCAGGTCCTCGGCGATGCCATCGGCGAAATACTCCTGCTCCGCATCGCCGCTCAGATTCTGGAATGGCAGCACGGCGATGGAAGGCCGTTCCGCCTCGGGCCCGGCGGCCATGGGCTGGGGCCCGCTGTCTTCGGCACTGAGGCTTGCGCGATAGGCCCGCACCGGCTTGGCGATGTTCTTCACCGCTTTCTCGCCGAGATAGTCGAATGGGACATCGAGCCTGCCGTCGACCTGATCGAAGGTGGTGCCGGATATGGTCAGCCCGCCCGGCTCGGCAAGACTTTCGAGGCGTGCGGCAATGTTCACGCCGTCACCGTAGACCGTGCCGTCGGCCTTCTCGATTACATCGCCAAGGTTGACACCGATGCGAAAGGGCATGCGGTGCTCGTCGGCCAAATCCTTGTTGAGAGATCGCAGATCGGCCTGCACGGCCGGGCCCGCGCGCACGGCGCCGATGGCGCTTGGAAAGACCGCCAGCACACTGTCGCCGGCGGTATCCACGACGCGACCGTTTTGGGCCGCGACATGGGCGCGAAAGACGGCGCGGCAATCGTCGAGGGTCGCCACCGTGGCGCGCTCGTCAGCGCCCATCAGGGCCGAATAGCCGACAGCGTCAGCCGCCAGTATCGCCGCGAGCTTCTGTTCGACTCCGTGGTCCGCCACCGCGCGTCCTCCCCATCGGCCGGCATGCTACGCCGCGGGCGCTGGCG
>CAZVDW010000624.1:0-16402 GCA_964625645.1 uncultured Rhodospirillaceae bacterium | reverse complement strand
TCAGGCAGCGAGGGCGAAGCCAAGTTCTGGATGCGCCTCTTCGAGGGAATCCCGGTCAAGCTCTTCGACGGCGCGCAAAAGGACGCCGCCATCGCCTGGCTGCTATCCGGTTGAAGGACACCGCCTTACTCGCGGAGCTCGGCCGCGCAGGTATCGTACAGGGGCGCTAGCGCCGCTTCGTCGAGGCCGAGCTGGGCCAGGCCGGCCTGCACCGAGCGCTCTTCGGCCATGATGACCTGGGCCGCGGCGAGGCTGGCATCGTCGCTGGCGCCGCTGACACGCTCGGCAAGGCAATGGCACAGCGAGCGCGGGCGCCGGTAATGGGCGAGCACGGTGGCGCCGTCATTGCTGCCGTAGAGGCTGTCGACGATTGCGGCGTCCGGGGAATCGTCGGCCGCGCGGCAAAGACGCGTCAGGGCCGCAACGCGCCCATCGGGGCATAGCGCGGCCAGCAGGGCGGCAAATCTGCCAGCGAGGGGTCTCAGGCGATCGGAGATTGCCATCTGCCGCTCGAAATCCGCCGCTCCGATTTCGCCTGCCGCCGCGTCGACGGATTCCGCCAGGGCGCGCAGCGCTTCGCCGTCCCCCGCCAGCGATTCCGGTGCCGGCACGCCGCGCAACGCCGCCTGCAACGCTTGGGCGCGAATTTTCTCAAAGGCCACGATCTCAGCAAACACCTCGATCAGATCGATACCGTCGGCGATCGCGACTGCTGCCGGGGTCAGCCTGTCATCGAGCAAGCGCGCCGCCGCCTCTTCGGCGCAGCCGCCCCACTGCCAGGCGCTGAGACCCGCCTCATACACCAGGCTGCGCGTTGCTGCGAGCGTATGCCAGTCGGCGCGGCGAAAGCGATGCGGCGCGCCTTGCGCATCTTCGATGGCGAGATACCCGTCACCTATCTGTAGCGGCGCCGCGCCATCGCCATCCGGTACCAAGGCGGGACGGGGATTTTGTGGCATATCGGGCAGGATCGGCGCGGCGTGGGCAATCGCGATGCGCAGCGCCGTCGGCGATCCCTGCCCGACAATCTCGAAGCTGCCGCGGGCGCGCAGCGGCGGATCGTGCATCAGGCTTTCGCGCGTCGGCACCACCGCCGGATCGCCGTAGCCGTAGACGAACGCATCCGGATAGGTGCGAACGCCTTCGCGGTAAGGCCGGGCCGGCGCGTAGAAGGCCGAGACAAAGGTGCCATCCGCGGCGAAGCGTAGCATCTGGTAGACCGGCAGGGTCATGCCGAGCTCAACGTAAGGCTGCTCCTCGATCGACAGCCAGTCGCCGATCAGTTGCGCGGCAAGGGTGGCCTGCGGCTCAGGTGGTGGTGTGACAGCCGTGACCTCGGTCTTGCCCAGCGACTCCAGGCGCAAAAGCGCGATCGCCGCAAAGGCACCATCGGGATATTACGCCAGATAGGCCTGATAGCTGCGCGGATCGTCGCTGTTCTCGATCGACTCCCAGAACGCGAGCTCCAAGGCTACGAGCTCGGCCAGCGCCGGCGCTCCGGCCAGATAGAAGTCGGTGGTCAGCGAAGAGGCTTCCCACGAGGTTTGTCTGCCGAGCGTGGCTTCGAGAACCGCAATACGCACCCGCTTGAACATCTGCTCGACCAAGACCCCGGGCTCGCCGATGGCCTGCGCCAGGGCCTCGGTATAGGGGCTGTTGGCGCCGTCGCCATCGAGCGCCACTTTGCCCGGCCCCGTCGAATAGGCGATCAGGGTGCCCTGCGGCGCGTCCATGCGGGCAAGGCCGCGGACCTGGGCCCGGAAGCTGCGCGCTAAGGGATTGTTGCGGCAGGCATCGAGGATGACGATGTTGAGGCCGTTGCGCGCGTCCTCGAGGGTCCGCAATATGCCGTTGGCACCGACAGCGAAGATATCGACATCGCCCTCGTCCGCGATCGGCGCACCAACCGGGATCAGATAGCTCTCGCCGTCAACCTGGAGGCCATGCCCGGCGTAATAGAACAGCCCCACGGCGCCACCTGGCGCCGCCTTCAGCCGGTTGCCGAAGTCCCGCACGGCCAGCTTCATGGCGGTCTGGTCGACGTCGAGGCGCTGCATCACCTCGAAGCCCTGTTCGCGCAAGGCCGATGCCATGAGCTTGGCGTCGTTGACCGGATTTGCGAGCGGGCTGTCGGCATAGGCCGCGTTGCCGATCACCAGCGCAATACGCTGCTCGACGGCCTGGGCGCCGGCCGGAACCAGCAATAGCATCGTCAATGCCACAATTTTCCGCATCGAGCTCCCCAACGGCAGCGCTACGATCGCAGAGTGATGCGCCACCAGCATATCCCGATTACCGGATCGCGGACAGCAACAGGCCCATGCCCAGAATGAGGGTGAAGAAATCGAGCGCTGCGCCGAAGGCGTTGGCGCACATGGCGAAGCGCGTGCGGCTGCCGCCGACCACGCACCACCAGACCAGCAGTGCGCCGATTACGCCTTCGAACATGCCGCTCAGGGCCGCGTGACGTTCCAGACCACGTCGAGGGCGGTGCCGGCGTTCGTGATGACCTTGCTCAGCGGGCAGTACTTGCCGAGATCCTCTTGCAGGCGCGCCAGCTCGGCCTCGCCCGCCGCCGTGGTCAGGTCGATGGTCAGCGTGACGGCGGGGAACGGCACCTCGATCTCCTCTACCAGGCGCACGCCGCGGCGGTCGAACTTGGCGGCGGCACTGATAGCCATGGCCTCGACCTCGATGTCGTTGGCCTCGGCGACGCGGTGGATGATGACGTTGGTGCAGCCGATCAGGGCCGCGATCAGCGTCTCGGTCGGGGTCGGGCCCTGGTTGCTGCCGCCACGCGCCTCGGGCTCGTCGATGATGGCGTGCACGTCGCGCACGCTGATCTCGCTGCGCGCATGGGTCGGACATTCGGCCGACATGGCCATGTCGACGACGGATTTCGGGGTAACGGTCGCCATGCTTTTCTTCTCCTCGTGATCAGAAGGCCCGCACCGCCACCTCGGCGCCCTTGCGCTCGGCCGACAGATAGGCGCTGTAGATGGTCGAGATGCAGTCGGCCGCCAGCAGCGAGTCGCTTTCGACATCGTCGCCGTAAGCGACGGTGCGGTAGAAGGCCTCGATCTCCTGTGGAAAGCCGGTGGTGTGGTCCTCGTCGGGCGCGGTCGGCGCCCAGCCCTGCTTGGTGCCGATCTTCTCCACCACATAGATATCCGCGAAGGCCGCCTCGACCGGATTGTAGGTCTCCATGGCCGTGTTGGGATTGATGTTGCAGCGGGCGCGGTGGTTGTTGGCGCAGACATCGAGCCAGTTGTGGATGCCGCCCATGACGATCTCCGAGGCATAGATATCGGCGATGGTGCCGTCCTCGAAGACCACATGCATGACCGAGAAGTCCTCGATGTCGTGGTAGTCGCTGCGCAAATGCCCTTCGTCGCGATAGGCGGGCAGATTGGTGATGGCGTGGGTGCGCGCGCTGACGGCGGCCGGGCGGATGGCCTTGCCGTCGCGCGTGCGCCCCTCGACGCGCTTGAGGTAGAGCGCCGCGGTCAGCGGGTGACAGCCCTTGCCGATCATCGAGCCGCCGCCGCCGAGCCTAGAGAAGCCATAGGCCGCGGCGTGGCTGCCCGAATGCGCCTCCTCGCCATGCATCCAGAGGATCTGGGCGCCGCTCTTCGCCACCACCTCGCGCTCCTTCTGGATGGCCGGGGCATAGACCCAGTTCTCGGCATAAAGAATGCGCCCGGCGCTCGCCGCCTCGGCATCGAGCAGGCGCTGGATGCTGGCCAGCGCGCCTTCGAGCTCCGCTGCCTTGGCCGCGTCGCCGTCGCCGAACGAGCCGGTCAGCGGCTTCTCGACGATCACGTGGCGGCCCTTGGCGAGCGCCGCCACGGCCAGCGGCTCGTGCGCGGCCGGCGGCGCGCAGACATGCACCACGTCGGCCTTGTCGATGACCTCGTCGACGCTGGCCAGCACGTCGAGGCCATGCGCCTCGGCAAAGCGCCTGGCATTGGCCTCGGTCGGCGAATGCACGCCGATCATCTCGACGTTGGTGCCGTAGACGCGCGCCGCCGCCTCGATATGCAGGCTGGCGGCGAAGCCCGAGCCGACAATGCCGGCGCGAACGGTTTTCTTGCTTTTGTTCATGCTCATTTGCCCTTGAATACGGGATCGCGTTTCTCTTTGAAGGCCGCCATGCCCTCTGCCCTGTCTGCCGTATCGAAGGCCCGGCAGACCACCTGGCGCTCCAGCACGTTGCCGGCGGCGAGCGTGGTCTCATAGGCCGCGAGCACGGCCTGCTTGGCCATGCGCAAGGCGACCGGCGGCTTGGCGGAGAGTGCCTTGGCCAGGGCCAGGGCCTCGTCGCAGGCGCTGCCCGGCGCCGCCAGCTTCGAGACCAGCCCGGCCGCCAAGGCGGTCTGCGCATCGATCGGCTCGCCGCCCATGATCATCAGCATGGCCAGCGGCTTGCCGGCGATACGCGTGACCCGCTGCGTGCCGCCATCGCCGGGGATAACGCCGATATCGATCTCGGGCTGGCCGAAGCGCGCATCCTCGGCCGCGACGATGATATCGGCCAGCAGCATCAGCTCGTGGCCGCCGCCGAAAGCGAAGCCCTCCACGGCCGCCAGCAGCGGCTTGGGAAAGCGCTCGATGCGCGCCCAGTCCGCGTTGCGCACGGCGTTGTCGAGCGCGGCCACGCCATTGGCGATGAACTCCTTGATGTCGGCCCCGGCCGAGAACACACCGCCATTGCCGGTGATCACCGCGCAGCGCACGGCGTCATCGTCGGCCGCCGCGCTCAGCGCCTCGGCAATGGCATGGATGAGCTGGCCGCTCAAGGCATTGCGCTGGCGCGGCCGGTTCAAGGTCAGCAGAAGCACGCCGCCATCGGGCGGCAATACGGTCAGAACGTCGGTCATGGAAATCCTCCCTTCCCCTAGCATATACCAAGGCCTATTGATTACGCTTCATCCGATCGCCAGAAGGGAACGCCACGTCATGAGCGATGAGAAACCGAGCCTGGGCTATATCGGCCTCGGCCTGATGGGCGGGCCGATGGCGCTGCGCCTGGCCAATGCGGGCTTCCCGCTCAGCGTCTGGGGCCGCAGCCCGGCCAAGCTCGAAGCGGCCACGGCCGCCGGCGCCCGCGCAGTCGAGACCGCGGCCCATGTGGCACGCGAGGCGGATATCGTCTTCACCTGCCTGTCCGATACCGAGGCGGTCGCAGCCGTGGTGTTCGGCGAGAACGGCCTTGCCGCCGGTGCCGCGCCGGGCAAGCTGCTGGTCGACATGTCCTCGATCCGCCCCGAGGCGGCGCGCGACATGGCGGCGCGCCTGCGCGAGGAGACCGGCATGGGCTGGCTCGACGCGCCGGTCTCGGGCGGCGTGGTCGGTTCCGAGACCGGCAAGCTGACGGTGATGGCCGGCGGCAACCCGGAGGACTTCGCCCGCGCCGGGCCCATCGTCGCCCACCTCGCCCAGCGCTTCACCCTGATGGGACCGAACGGCGCCGGCCAAGCGACCAAGCTCATCAACCAGATCTTCGTCGGCTGCTCGCTGGCGGTGCTGTCGGAGGCCGCGGCGCTCGCCATGCGCGCCGGTATCGACGCCGCGCGCATTCCCGAGGCGTTGGCGGGGGGGCGCGCGGATTCCCTGCCCCTGCAACAGTTCTTCCCCAAGATGGTCTCGGGTGATTTTTTCGTCGAGGCCCATATCCGCACCATGCTCAAGGACCTCGACACCGTGCTCGCCCTGGCGCGCGAGACCACCACGGCCATGCCCATGACCGCCACGGCACTGGAGCTGCACCGCCTCATGGTGCAGCGCGGCCACGGCGACGAGGACGGCGCCGCGCTGGCCACGCTCTATCTCGACAAGCCCGTCTGATCGCAGTGAACGGAACCCAGCCATGACCATGCTCGACGGCGTCCGCGTCCTCAGCTTCAACCATTTCCTGCTCGGGCCCATGGGCATGCAGGTGCTCGGCGATCTCGGCGCCGACGTCATCGCGGTCGAGCCCGTCGGCGGCGCCTTCCAGCGCAAGTGGAGCGGCAACGACCAGCGCGCCGACGGGGAGTCCCTGCTGCATCTCTGCGCCAACCGCAACAAGCGCAACATCGCCATCGACCTCAAATCCGAGGAAGGCCGCGAGATCGTCGGCCGGCTGATCGCCAAGACCGACGTCATCTGCGAGAACTTCCGCCCCGGCGTCATGGACAGGTTCGGCTTCGGCTACGAGGATGCGAAAGCGATCAATGCGAGCGTCATCTATGCCTCGGCCTCCGGCTTCGGCGGCGACGGCCCCTATCGCGAGCGCCCGGGCCAGGATCTCGTCGTCCAGGCCATGTCGGGCCTGGCCATGATCACCGGCAGCGAGGAGCAGTCGCCGGTGCCGGTCGGGGTCTCGGCGGTCGACCACCACGGCGCCCAGATTCTCGCCATGTCGATCCTTGCCGCCCTGGTGCGGCGCGGGCGCAGCGGCGAAGGCTGCCGGGTCGAGGTGGATTTGCTCTCGGCCGGGCTCGACATGCAATGCGAATCGCTGGTCTGCTGGGCCAACGGCGAGCCCGTGCCGCAGCGCCCGCCGGCCAATATCGCCGGCTGGTACTATCCCGCGCCCTACGGCATCTACAAATCGGCGGACGGCCATATGGCGATCTCCCTCGGCCCCATGGCGACGCTGGCGCAAGCGCTCGAGCTGCCGGCGCTGGCGGATTTTTCGGACTCCGAGACCTTCAGCCGCAATCGCGAGATCGCCGCGCTGATCCAGCGCCGGGTGGTGACTTGGCCCAATGCCGAGATCGAGGCGCGGCTCGAAGCGCATTCGCTGTGGTACGCCCCGGTCAACGACTATGCCGCCGTTTTGGCCGACCCGCAGGTCGTGCACAACGGCTCGTTCATGACCGTCGACGGCGCCAATGGCGAGCCCATCACCCTGCTCGGCCATCCCGCCCGCTACGACGGCTTACGCCCCGGCGTGCGCCTGCCGCCGCAGCCCATCGGCGCTCAGACCGCGGAAGTGCTGGCCGAGATCGGCTACGACGAGAGCGCCATCGCCACCATGGCCGAGGCCGGCAAGATCGGCGTCGCCGGCTCATGAGCCAGACAACCATACGCTTCGACCATATCCACCTGCTCAGCCGGGATGCGCAAGCCACGGCCGAGTGGTACGTCGAGATGCTGGGCGGCACGATCAGCCAGAGCTACGCGCTGCGCGGCGCGCCACAGATATGCGTCGAGCTCGACGGCGCCGCGCTACTGATCCGCGGCCAAAGGCCCGGCGAGCAACCGGCCGCGCCGGCGCCACTGCAAAGCTTCGCCGACTACGCCAGCCACGACTGCTGGGGCACCGACCATTTCGGCTTTACGGTCACGGGCGACTTCACCGCCTTCTGCGAGGGCTTGCGGCGCAAGGGCGCAACGTTCTCGGTAGAGCCGCACGAGTTCCAACCCGGCAGCCCCATCGCCTACCTCGCCGCCCCCGACGGCGTCACCGTGGAGCTTGTGGCGGCGAAGGCTTAAGCGTTGCGGCTCTGCATGTAGCCCAGCGTCGAATAGGGCGCGACGGCGATCGACTGGGCGCGGAACTTGCTCCAGCTCTCGTAGATCTTCTTGGTGATCGGATCGGCATTGCCGGTCTCGGCAACGACCTCCTCGCTGATCTCGAACCAGCGCTTGAGCACCTCGTCGGGCAGATGCCCCATGGTCACGCCGTGGTCGTTGATCAGGGTCTGCATGGCGACGGCGTTCTTGGCCGTGAATTCGCTCAGCAACAATGCCGTTTCCGACTCCGCGGCGAAGCGCACGATCTCCTGCAAGTCCCTTGGCAGGGCATCGTAGGCCTCGAGATTGACCAGCAGCGATTGTGCCGTGCCGGGCTCGTGCACGCCTGGGCCATAGCAATATTTCGCCACCTTGTAGAAACCGAAGGCAAGATCCATCCACGGCCCGCCCCACTCCGCCGCATCGATGACGCCGGCCTGCAGTGCCGGCATGATCTCGCCACCGGGCAGATTGACCGTGGTCACGCCAAGGCGGCTCAACACCTCGGACTGCAAGCCCGCCATGCGCATCTTGAGGCCCTGGAAATCGTCCAGCGAATTCATCTCCTTGCGGAACCAGCCGACCATCTGCATGCCGGCATTGCCGGCCAGCCAGGCGCGCAGACCGAACTCGCCGTAAAGCTCGTCCCAGAGCTCCTGACCACCGCCGTAATGCACCCAGCCTTGCTGCTCCTGGGGGGTCAGGCCGCCGGGCACTGAAGCGAAGAAGGCCGAGCCGCGGGTCTTGGCGATCCAGTAATAGGGCGCATCGTGGCCGCATTCGGCCTTGCCCTCGCGCACCGCGTCGAAGACCTCGAAGGCGGGCACGAACTCGCCGGCGGCGAACAGCTTTATCTCCAGCCTGCCGTCGGACATGGCGCCGATGCGGTCGGCGACACGCTGCGCCGCGATCCCGACACCAGGGAAGTTCTTCGGCCAGGTGGTCACCATGCGCCAGCGCACGCGCCCCTGTGCTATGGCCGGCGCGGCCAGTGCCGGCGCCGCCGCCACGCCCGCCGCCGCGCCCTTGAGAAACCGCCGCCGCCCATTCCTGTTCGTCATTGCCCGCCCTTTCGGCTTACGCACACGGCCCTATTGTAACCAATCGGTTACTTATAGCCACAGATGTTTGCGTCCCACCCCGCATAAGGCATTATTATCGCCAGCCACCTCAGACAACGGAGCCCACCGATGCCAGATTTCCATGTCGCCGTCGGCGATAGCGTAGCGTTCTCGAAGACCGTCGGCGAGTCCGACGTTTACGGCTTCGCCGGCATCACCGGCGACTTGGCCGCCGTGCATGTCAACGACCAGTACATGAAGGGCTCGGCCTATGGCCAGCGCATCGCCCACGGCGTGCTGCTGATGGGCTACATGTCGACGACATCGACGATGATGATCGACAGGTCCGACAGCGCGAGCAGCGACGAGACCGCCGTCTCGCTCGGCTACGACCGGGTGCGCTTCATCGCGCCGGTGTTCATCGGCGACACTGTCACCGTCAACTACCGCATCAAGGAGACCGACGCCGAGCGCCGCCGCAGCCGCTCCGACGTCACGGTGATCAACCAGCATGGCGATACGGTCGCCGTCGCCGAGCACATCCTGAAGTGGGTCAAGGACGCCTGAGACGGTTTGCCCCGTAGTCGCCGAGCGCATGGTCGGCTTCGAAGGCTTCGATATAGCGGCGGGTGAGCGGCGGCGCCGTCATCGATCGCGCGATCTGAATCTCGAAGCTCATTTGCGCCAAGTGCCGGAAGGCGACCTCGCAAAGCGCCAGATAGAACTCCCACATGCGGCAAAAGCGCTCATCGTGACGGCCTAGCGCCTGGGCTCTGTTGGCGGCGAAATTGTCGCACCACGCCTTGAAGGTATCGGCGTAGTGGATGCGGTCTATCTCGGCATCCGTCGCCCACAGGCCCGTCTTCTCGATCGCCGCGAAGACTTCCGATAGCGCCGGCACGTAGCCGCCCGGGAAGATGTGCTTGCGGATCCAGGCATTCGTGGTGCCCGGAGGCTCCATGCGTCCGATGGCGTTCAGCAGCATGATGCCGTCCGGGCCGAGCAGGGATTTCGCCTTGGCGAAGTACTCTTCGTAGTGATAGGCGCCGACATGCTCGAACATGCCGACGGAAACGATGCGGTCGAAGCGGCCGCTCTGTTCGCGGTAGTCCAACAGCTCGAAGCGCAGCCGGTCGCCGAGGCCGGCTTCCTGCGCCTGCCGGCGGGCATAGGCGAGCTGGTTGGGCGACAGCGTGAGCGCGGTGACCTCGACGTCGGCCGTCCGTGCCAGCGTCAGCGCCAGGCCGCCCCAGCCGCAGCCGATCTCGAGAACCTTCTGGCCCGGCTCGAGCAGCAGCTTGGCGGCGATATGGCGCTTGCGCGCCGCCTGCGCCTGCTCGAGGCCGAGGTCGCCTGAGAGATAGTAGGCGCAGGAATATTGCCGGCCCGCATCGAGAAAAAGGTCGGCGACCGTGTCGGTGGCGTCGTAGTGGGGCGCCACGTTGCGGCGCGCCCGCGCAATCGGATTGGCTTGTTGCAAGCGCCGCAGCGCGTAAGCCACCCTCTCGAAAAACGCCACTGCCGGGCCGCCCTCGATTTGTGCGGCGTTTAAAATGCAGACTTCGAGAAAATCACGCAGCGTGCCCTCCTCGATCGTCAGCGTGCCATCGACATAGGCTTCGCCGATACGAAGCTTGGGATTCAGAAAAAGGCTGTAATGCAGCGCTTTCCTGTGCAGTCGGATGGCTGCGCGTGGCAGCGCATCCCGCCTGCCGAACATGTGCGAGCGGCCGTTCGCATCGATGATGCGCAGGCAGCCCTTGGTCACCCTGCCGTCGAATATTCGCGCGAGCAGCATTCTAGGACACCATCGTCAGGGCCTCGGCGCGCGGCCCGGGTGGCGCCAAATCCTCGGCCACGTCCTCGGCGAGCTCGCCCTCCGCATCGGTGAGCATGGTGGGACGGAAGTGCTCGGCGAATTGCGCCGCGACCCGGATCATGGGCTTGTACTGAGCATCGAGCGGCTCGCTCGGGGCATGGAAGCTTTGGCGCGGGCTTCGGGCGAAGACCTGTTTCGGGGCGCTGGCCAGGGTGGGCACGCAAGTGAGCGCGGCATTGGCCGTGGCGGCATAGAGCTGCAACGGCGCCAGACTGCTGCGCCAGCGGCGCGCAAAGCCGGCGGCATGAGCAAGGGTGCGCCAGCGATAGCCGCGCAAGCCGACCAGGTCGCGGGCGAAGCGGATGACCTCGTCGACCGGGTCGAGCGGCCGCATGGTCACGGTGACGCCGTCGAGATTGCGCAGGCGCAGGGATGGCAGCAAGCGGCCCGCCTCCAGGACGTCGAGGAATTGCGGCGTACCCGGCAGCGGGATGGCGAGCGTAAAATAGGACGGTAATGGAATCTCGTGATTGTCGAGGATGTAGCCGATCTCCGCTCGCAGGTCGGCGAGCCGGCGGCTGCTCGGGTCGAGCATGATGCCGTAGCTGAACAGAATGCCGGCATCCAGGCAGCGACGCATCATCTCGACCTGCGGCAGCACCGTGTTCTGACGCTTGTCGTAGGCGCCGATCGTCCCGGCGTCGAAGGATTCGACTCCGCTGAACAGCGACTTGCAACCGGACGCCTGCGCCAGCGTCAGGTTTTCGGCGCGGGCGAAGAAATCACCGGTAACCAGCGCCGACCAGCCTTTGATCTCGCCGCCGCGGTAAAGCTCTCTGAGCAATGCCACGCGCTCGAGGAAGAAGGCCCTGTCGTTGCCGTAGAAATTGTTATCGATAAAGACGATGTGTTTGCGGCCAACAGCGCGAATCTGCCGACGCAACATGTCGATTCCGTATTTCCGATAGCCGTGGCCCTCGCCGGTCAGCGAGCAGAAGCGGCAGCGGAAATTGCAGTAGCGGCTGGATTCGACATAGCCCAGCAGCCGTGTCGGCAAGTCGAGATCGTGGCGCGGCAGCATCTCGTCCGAAACATATGCGGCGCCCAGGGCATCGCGCGCCACCTCGCGCAGCTGCTCGACGTCGCCGTCACAGGCATGGTCGAAGAAACCCGCCGCGCGGCGGGGTAGCGCGCGCACCGCCGGCCCACCGGCGACCACCACCACGTTCGGATTGAGGCTGCGGGCATAGGCCGTGAGCTGCAGCATGCGGTCGAAACCGTTGCTCAACCCGGTCAGCACCAGCAGGTCGGGCCAGCCGAGCAATCGGGTGTCGCGGAGCATGCCCTGGGCCTGCTCGTTATGCAGGCGTATTTCGCAGTCCGCAGGCGAGAATGCCCCCGCCAGATGGACCGGCCCCATCGCCCGCGGCACCCGCAGCGGGCTGCCGCCAGTGCGCCGATACTCGTCGAAAAATGCGTTGACGATCAGGATTCGCTTGCGCATGCGCGTACCTCCAACAATGAGCGTTCTGCCGCTGCCGCCCGGCCCAGGCGGCGCAGGGCCAGCAGGCCGATGACGAGACCCAGGGCGCCGACGACAACGAGAATCGACTGCGGCGAGAGCCCGACGACGTCGTGCAAGACCCAAAGGGCCGCGGTCGAGGCCAACACGCCCGCCATGTTGAGAAAGGTGTTGGTGGCAATGACGCGCCCCTTCTCGTCAGCCGCCGGCCGGGCCTGCAGAAGGGCATTCAGCGGCACCAGCAACAGGCCGCCGCTGGCGGTCGCCAAGGCCACTACCAGCGCCATCGAAGCGAACGTGCCGCTGGCTGGCGGCAGCAGGAGAACGAAGACGCCGTTGGCGAGAATTCCGGCGACGACCAGGCGCGGCGCAAAGCCTTTGCGCGACAGGGCTGCTGCTGCAAGACAACCGAGGCAGAGGCCCATGCCGGCGGCCGCGGCAAGCAAGCCGACCTCCAGGTCCTCGAGCCCCATCACCCGCTTGGCGACGAGCAGGGTATCGAGCATCACCAGATTGCCGATGAAGTCGAAGTATGTGGTGCCGGCCACGGCCCAGGCGAGCACGGGATCGCCTGCCAGACGGCGCAAGCCGACCCGCACCTCGGCCCAAGGATCGAAGCGAAAGCGAACCCTTGCCGAGCCCGGCCTGGTGTGGCGAACGCAGACCGCCGCCAGCGCCCCGGCGACGGCGACCGACATCAGCAACGCAGCGATGGCAAGCGGCGAGTCGCGCCACAGGGTCAAGGCCGCGGCACCGACCACGGTGCCGAGAATGACGGCGAGATAGCGGCTCGATTCGAGCAGCCCGTTGGCGGACGGCAAGGCACCGACCGGAAGCAGCTCGGGCAGCAGCCCGTATTTCGCCGGGCTGAAGACCACCGATTGCGTCGCCATCAGGAACAAGACGCCGATCAGCAGGCGGATATCGCCCGAGACGATGGCGACGGTGGCAAGCCCCATGACCACCACTTCCGCCAGCTTGGCGGCGATGGCGACCTGACGCTTGCCATAGCGGTCGGAGAGATAGCCCGCATAGCCCGAAAACAACAGGTAGGGAAGCACGAAGACCGCCGCCGCAGTCGACAGATAGGCGCTGCCGCCATGGCCCCCGATGACGCCGCCGATCACCGTCAGCGAGACGATCATCTTGAACATGTTGTCGTTGAAGGCACCGAGAAACTGCGTGCAGACAAGCGCCAGGAAGCTGCGCCGCGCTGACGTCGAAATTCCGCCAACGATGGTCATGCCGCCGCCCGCCGTCAGGCCGCGACGGGCTTAGCCGCCTGCTGCCTGCGCAGCGGCTCAGGGGGCGGAACGGGAGTGCGCTCCTCGGGCGGCAGCAAATGCGCATATCGCCCCAGGCGCTGCTCGAAGCGGCGATGGTAGAAGGCCGGAAGGGTCCCGGAGCGTCCGTCGTGAAAGGCACGGAATTGGCTGTCGCTGGCCAACAGGGCCCGAATTCGATGCATCTCCGCAAGCTCCTGTCGCATGGCGAACGTCCTCAGGACGTGCATGGCGCGGATGATCGCCGGCACGCGCATCGTGAGGCGCGTAAGCAACGCCTTCTGCGATGTCATCGCCATATAGATCTCTATGAGAAGGTCATAATATTCCGCCGGCTCGTAATTCTTGAGGGTGGTGACCAGATAGGGTGCGAAGTAGAATGCAACCGGCATCGATCCGAGAATCCTGCCCTCGGCCTCGAGCTGGTCGTGCAGCGGCGTGCCGCCGAACGGCGTCGGGATGTTGACCCCGGGCCAGACGAAAGGCAGCCGGTGCATGAAATCGATGATCAGCTCGGCCGGCTCGCGACCCTCGTCAAGGTCGGTGCCGAAGATGAAATTCGCCTGCAGTCCCGGAACGAACTCGCGCAACCGGATAAAGTGGTTGGCTACCGTATTGAGCTTTTCCCATCCCTGCCTGGCGCCGGCGCCCGCCTTGTTGGCATAGCCGGAAAACGATTCGACCCCCGGAGCGACGAACAGACAGTTCGTTTGCCGCAGCCGATGCAGCCTGTCGTCCTTGAGGATCGAGAGCGAGCTCTCCATGACGTAACGGTTGCGGCGCTCGGCAGGGTTCGATTCGATGATGTCCATGGTCTCGTCGAAACGGACCGCGAAATTGGGATCGTGGTAGCCGATCAACGCGCGCGGGTGATGGTCGGCGATATAGCGCAGATCGGCGGCAATCTGGTCTGACGGCAGGGCGATGTAGCGGCTGTCCCAGTCGGTACAGAAATCACAGCCATAGGGGCAGCCGATGCTGGCAAGAATGGCTATGGTGCCGCCGATGCTGTCGCCAGCCTTGCTGGCTGACGCCACCCGAATCTCCGGCATTCTTTCCCGGACCGAGGGAAATTCGGTGAGCACGCGGTTGCTCGAGAGTATCGACGGCGGATCGAAACGGCCTGCCAAGATGTCGGCAATCAGCTCGCCGTCACAGTCCGTGACCACCAGGTCGAAGAAGGGCAGGCAGGAGTGCGGAAACGCC
Organism: uncultured Rhodospirillaceae bacterium; assembly: GCA_964625645.1. Lineage (GTDB taxonomy): Bacteria > Pseudomonadota > Alphaproteobacteria > UBA7887 > UBA7887 > UBA7887. The sequence goes on along the minus strand of CAZVDW010000624.1, from coordinate 2,008 downwards.
TTGGCATGCGGCCCGCCGATAACCGTGAGCGCGCCATCGCGGCGATAGAGCTTGGCCAAGGCGCAGGCGAGCGGGCTCGATTGCGTGCAGGTGGCCACGAACACCACGTCAAGGTCGTCGGGAAGCAGACCCTTGGGGTCGGCCTGGCCGTAATAGGTGGCGTAGAAGACCTCATGGCCCGCACGGCGACACCAGACCGCAATCGCTTGCGGCATGATGCTGCTCAGCTGCCGCTTGAAGAAGCGCCCGAATACCCGGTCCGTCGGACTCAGGGCGACGGTATCCAAAAGCAACTCGATGATTCCTACGCGCATTGGCGATATCCCCGTTGCCGTTGTCTCCGCGGCACGGGCGTGGCGCCTGGCGTGCGCGGTAGTGACACAGACTGACGAACACGGCGTCAGCCGGCCGTCGTGGCGGCGGCAGGCTTGCTGTCAGAAGGGTGTCAAGCGGGCGTCAAAAGCCCGGCAAACAGACAATCGCGGGGCAGCGTTGCCATGTCTTGGCAGCCGCAGGTTTGTAATTTCGTGACGGCGAGACATAATCAGGCAAGGTTGCGCCGAACGGGGGCGTGCGCGTTGACAGGGCTGATACTTCGAGCTTTGGGTGGCTTCGAGCTGCGCCGCGGCGACGGCGAAGAGGTCGTGCTGCCCGGAAAGAAGGCGCAGGCGCTGTTTGTCTATCTGGCAGTGCAGCCGGAAAGGCGGTTCCTGCGCGAGCAGCTGGCCAGCCTGCTGTGGGGCGACCGCTTTGACGAGCAGGCGCGTCACAGCTTGCGCCAATGCTTGATGAATCTGCGCAACGCGCTCGGCGACGAGCGCGACGTGATCGTCTCCGAGGGCGACACGGTGAGCCTGGACGCGTCGCACATCGACAGTGATATCGCCAACTTCGAGGCGCTGGCGTTTGCCGAAGAGGCGGCGCTGTTGGAGCGCGGTGTCGACTTCTACGGCGGCGATCTTCTGCACGGCTCTAGCGTTCGGGCCGAGACCTTTGACGTCTGGCTCGACGATGAGCGCCAGCGTCTGCGCGCAACCGCCACCGACGCGCTACTGCGGCTCTCGAACCTGCGCGAGACGGCAGGCGACAAGGACGCCGCTGTCGCCGCGGCCAAGCGGGCGGTGGCAATCGACCCTGTGCACGAGGAGGCCCACCGCAGGCTGATGCGGTTGCATGATGGCGCCGGGCACCGTGCCGAAGCGCTCAGGCAGTATGCCGCCTGCGAACAGGCGCTGCGCCGTGAGCTCGATATCGAGCCCGAAGCGGAGACACAACGTCTGGCCGAAGAGATTCGCGCCCGTGTTGAGCGAACGGCAGACCTGTCCCCGCCGCCACGGAGGGGCCCCAGGGCGTGGCTGAGGATGCTGGGCAACCCCATCACCGCCTCGTTTCTCATTGTCGCCGCCGCGCTCGGCGGATGGTTCCTGTCCGACTATTTCGACAAGCTGCGCGAGCCCCTGCCCGTCGACATTCCGCAGTCGATCGTGGTGCTGCCGTTCCGCAATCTGAGCCTCGAGCTGGCCCAGCAGGATCTGGTCGACGGCATTACCGAGGGCATCACAAACGCCTTGTCGATGGTCTCCGGCATGTTCGTCTTTTCGCGCAACACCGCGCTTACTTTCAAGGACAGCGGGCTCGACGACAGGGAGATCGCCGCCCAGCTCGGCGTCCGTTACGTGCTTGCCGGCAGCGTGCAGGCAGCCGACGGCCGGGTGCGGGTAATTGCCGAGCTCATCGACTATGGCGAGGGCTATGTCGAATGGAGCGGCAGCTACGAGCGCGAGATGACCGACGTCTTCGCGGTTCAGGACGACATTACCTTCGAGATCATCACGGAGATGCAGATCGAGCTGACCGAAGGCGAACAGGTGCGCATCACACGCAGCCACGGCACGGACGATCTACAGGCCTGGCTTCTGGCCGGCAAGGCGTTGCAGCGCTTGCGCCGCTTCACGCCCCGCGACAATGCCGCCGCGCGCGCGCTCTACGAGCAGGCCGTCGAGGACCG
>CAZVDW010000623.1:0-3069 GCA_964625645.1 uncultured Rhodospirillaceae bacterium | reverse complement strand
CAGGGTCGGGAACTCGCCGGCAAGGTCGATGCCGGCCAGCAGCGCGTTGCGCACCTGGGGCACCAGAAAGCAGTCGGCCTGGGTGACCGCGTCGCCGACCGCGAATTGGCCGGCGCATTTGGCCAGGATCTTCTCGATGGCGCCGAACTCGCGGCGGATGAAATGCAGGCGCAGCGGGTGCACGGTCGGCGGCGCCTTGACCATGCCCCATTCGCCCATGGCCTGGATGATGAAGGGAATGTTCTGGTAGGGCTGGGTGTCGGCGGCGACGATCCACATGAGGCGGCGCACCTCGGCCCGCGCCCAGGCGTCGTCGGGCAGCATGCCGGGGCCCGCCGCGACCGTCTCCTCGATGAAATCGACAATCGGGCCCGATTGCGTCAGCTTGCGCCCGTCCGCCAGCAGCAGCACTGGAATGCGGCCTTCGGGGTTGAAGGCGGTGAGGTCGGTGGTGCCGACCTTCGCGGTCTCGACATCGCCCTCGGGCATGGTGAAGACCAGAATGCCGCGATCATCGGTCGCCATTCCGGTGCTGACCAGCTCGACCCGCGAGGCGGCAATGCCGCGGCAGCGCAGATACAGCGTCACCCGCATCGAGGCACTGCTGGCCGGGTGATAGAAAAGGCGCATCGCCGGCGTGGTCATGATCTTGCTCCCATCTTGGCCGAATGGGCTGTTGAGCATCTTTCGGCTGCGGCGTACGCTACCAAGCGCACGGGCACGGGCGAACTGCCGATGGCCGATGACGACGTAAAGCAACGCCTGGCGGCCATATTGGCGGCCGACGTCGCGGGCTATTCGCGCCTGATGGGCGAGGACGAGCCGGCGACGGTGGCGGCGCTGCGCGGGCATCGCGAGGTGTTCCGCCGGCACATCGAGGCCAATGACGGCCGGGTCGTCGATATGGCGGGCGACAGCGTGCTGGCGGTGTTCGACAGCACGGCGGGTGCCGTGGCCGCGGCGATGGCGGCGCAAGAGGCCCTTGGCGAGAGCAACGCGGCGCTGCCCGCCGAGCGTCGGATGCGCTTTCGCATTGGCGTCAATCTCGGCGACATCCGCGAGGCCGACGACGGCACGGTCTACGGCGATGGCGTCAACGTCGCCGCGCGCCTCGAAGCGCTGGCCGAGCCAGGCGGCATCTGCGTTTCCGACAAGGTCCACGCCGAAGTGCGCGGCAAGCTCGCGCTGCGCTTCGCCGACCTGGGCGAGCACGCGGTCAAGAATATCGCCGAGCCGGTGCGCGCCTACGGGTTGCTGGCCGAGGGTGAGACCGCGCCCATAAGGCGGAAATCGCGCAAGCTTCCGGCGGCGGTGCTTGCTGGCGTGGCGGGAACATTGGCGGTCGCCATCGTCATCGGCGTCGTGTTCTGGCCGGCCGGCGAGGCGGAAGACCCGATCCTGGCCATGCCCAGCGGCCCGACCATCGCCGTGCTGCCGTTCGACAATATGAGCGGCGATCCGGAGCAGGATTACTTTTCCGACGGCATCACCGAGGAGATCATCACAGAGCTGACGCGGTTCCGCACATTGCACGTGCTCGCCCGCAACTCAACCTTTCAGTACAAGGGCCAGGCGGTCGACGTGCGCAGGGTGGGCGAGGAGCTTGGCGCCCGCTATGTCGTCGAGGGCAGCGTCAAGCGCGCCGCCGATACCATCCGGGTCACGGCGCAGCTCATAGACGCCACCGATGGCGCCCATCTCTGGGCCGACAAGTTCGAGCGCGAGCTGACCGCGAACAATATTTTCGAGGTACAGGACGAGATCACCCGACAGGTGGTGGCGGTCATTGGTGATACCTTTGGGGTCATATCGTCCTTTGCTCTGGAGGATCGGGCGACAAGGAGCACGGAAAGCCTCGACGCCTATCAATGCGTGCTCGGCGTCCATGCATATTACGCTTCGGGTTTGAATCCGGAAAATCACTTTAGACTCCGCGCTTGTCTTGAGAGGGCCGTCGAGCTCGACCCGAACTATGCCGATGCTTGGGCATGGCTCGCAGCGTTGTACCGTGGCGAACATGCACAGGGATTCAACCCACGGCCCGGTTCCTTGGATCGAGCCGAACAGGCCGCGATGCGATCCCTCGAGCTGGATCCGAGGAACCAGGAAGCCAATCTTGTCCTTGCCCACGTCTACTTCTTCAGGCGAGAGTTCGAATCGGCTTTTATACAAGCGGAGCGTGCCATCGCGCTCAACCCCAACAGCCCGGATTTACTTGGGTCACTATCGTTGACGATCGCCTCGTACGGAAAGTGGGAGAGAGGCGTTGCGTTGGCCGAGAAAGCGATCATGCTCAGCCGGGATCCGCCAGGGTGGATGCATTGGACGGCTCTTTGGGATCACTACAGAAAAGGCGAGTACGAGGAAGCCCTGGCCAGGGCCCATTTGGCGAGCATGCCGGGATATTATTATACGCATGTAAATCTGGCGATGGTTTACGGCCAGCTGGGGCGCGCGGAAGAAGCACAGGCCGAAATCGACAAGTTGCTGGCGTTGGTACCGAATTTCGCGGCCAATGCGCGCGGCCTGTTGCCCTGGATGGGCTCAGGAGAAACTCTTGATCCCGTCATCGACGGTCTACGCAAGGCCGGCCTCGATATTCCCGACGCGGCGCAAGGGGAAGGGGGCGACTGATCTCCACCGCCGCTCGCCCAGCGACGCACACACGAATTTCACCGCCCGCCATGGTTTCAACAATCATAAGTTCGGTACCAGTCACCGAACTTATGCGAGTATAACCGGAAAAATACAACTATTCGTTCGGTGACTGGCACCGAATTCATGCCGCCGGAGGCGCCGCACGCTGTCGCCGCGCGGCTCAAGCGGCTGGCGCTTTCGCCTTGGCCTTCGGGCCCGGCTTGCGCCGTTGGAAGGTGAAGCCCGCGCGCGCCTGGAGTCGCTCCACAAACGACTCGGAGCCGAGAGGCCGGCCGCCGGTGACGTGCCCGCGCAGGGCCTCGAGCTCGCCCGGCGGCTCTTCGATTGCGAGGTAGCCCTGCCAGTCCGGCACCAGCGCGAGCAGGGGCGCGACATCGACCGCGGCGTCGCTCTGTCCCTGCAAATGCGCGC
>CAZVDW010000622.1:0-2497 GCA_964625645.1 uncultured Rhodospirillaceae bacterium | reverse complement strand
CCGTCGCGCGCCAAGCCGCTTTTGATCCTCTGAGAATAAGTGCCAGCGATTCCGGTGTCGTCGTGGAGAATTTCCGCGGAGCGGCCAGGTTACAGGCAGCATTTGCCGGAAATGCCGCAACTGTTCGTCGCGGATCAGGGTCAGGAGTTGTGGCGAAGGTGGCAGCGTCGTTTGCTCAGGCGACCGGCTGAGGGACCAGGGTGCCACGTCATAGTTCGTGGCAAATGCTCTGGATAGTCGTACGACATTTGGCACCACCTACAGGCAAACCCGCCCAATTCGCGGCTGGCTCCCGACGAGGTGGAGCGTTCGACCAAGCCAAACCGGCTTCCGATCGATATAGCCCGAAAAGCACTTGGATCAAAGAGGATCCGCCCGGTGGTTGGAAAGGGCTATGCTGGAGAGCCTTCGCCCAATTCGCTAACTGCGCAACGAGGTCGGCCCGTGGCGAAAAACAACTGCTTCCAACGCATTTTGGCTGAGGGCAGATGCATCGGGTGTGGTCTCTGTGCGTCGATGTTGCCCGCCAAATTGAGTATGGAACTTGCGCCTTCGGGCTATCTTCGGCCGAGCCCGCAAGCGGAGCTTTCAACCGAGGAGACGGCAGCGGTTTTCGGCGTTTGTCCAGGCGTCGTACAGACGGGACTGGCGGACGACCTGATCGTCGGAGAGACCGTCGTCGACGAAATCTGGGGACCCCTTTTGCGCATCGACAGGGCCTTTGCCAGCAATCCTGAAGTCCGCCACAAAGCGGCAACCGGCGGTGCTCTGACCGCGCTCTGCCACTATCTGATCGCCAGCGGCGAGGCCGGCGCCATCCTGCACGTCAAGGCGGGCGGTGCCCGACCGTCCTTTGGCCAGGTCCATGTCAGCGTCAGCCGCGCAGAGGTCCTGGCGGGAGCCGGCTCGCGTTACGGCCCTGCCGATCCGCTTTCTGCGCTCGGCACAATGCTTGACCGGGGCGAGCCCTTTGCCGTCGTCGCCAAGCCTTGCGACATATCCGCGGTTCGACTGTTGGGACGAAGCGACTCTCGTGTGGGCAATTTGATCACGCATTTGCTGACGCCGGTTTGCGGCGGCTTCATGCCGCCCTTTGGCATGGACGCCTTTTTGAAACGCAATGGTGTCGCCCCTGACGACGTGGCTGCGGTGAACTATCGCGGCAACGGCTGTCCGGGCCCCACGCGCCTGCAACGGAATGACGGCTCCATTGTCGAGAAGACCTACCTCGACTTTTGGGGAACTGCCCCCTCCCTGTGGCATTTGCCGTGGCGCTGCAAGATCTGCCCTGACGGCACCGGTGAGGCGGCCGACCTGGCCGCGGCCGACACCTGGCCAGGAGGTGCACCAAGTGCGGAATCACTGGACACCGACCCGGGCACCAATGTCGTTCTGGCCCGCACCGAAGCAGGCGCTGAATTGGTCGGAAATGCGGTCGAGGCAGGATACTTGACACTCGACGGGGTTGCCACACCACGTGACCTGGACCAATGGCAACCCCATCAGGTGGCCAAGAAAATTGCCTTTGGCGCGCGTTTGGAAGGCATGCGACGTGCCGGTCAGCTTGAGTTGCGAACGATCGCCCTGAGAACGCCGGCTTTGCGCCGACGTATGGACAAGGACACCGACCGCCGGCAAATCGATGGAACGAGAGAACGAATTGCCATCGGCAAACATCTCGACGTTTTTGCTACCGATTCTTGATCGTGATATTCCAGAATGGGAGCATCGGACGACCCATTCGGGTCGGTACGCAGGTATCGGCAGCTGCCTTTTTTTGCTATCATGCCAGCGGCATGATCGTCTGAACTGGGGGGGCAGCATTTCTGAGAATGTTGCTGATCTTGCGTGATGCTGGGATCGCTTGCGAAATTGTTTCAGGCCAATCCGAAAAAGGCTGCCGGTGCCGGGGGTTTTATGTCCTGGTCGGATCGCTTCCGGGTCGGTGTCCGGGCGATCGACAATGATCACCGGCAATTGTTCAGCATCGTCAACAACTACCACGAGGCCGTCCAAGGTAAACGGCCCCAAGCCGCCATCGCATCGACATTCACGGCGCTGGAGAATTACGCCGAAGAGCACTTCAGCCGAGAAGAAGGCTACATGGAAACCGCCAATTATCCTGAACTAGGGGTCCACAAGCTCGAACACGAGGACTTGTTGGAGGCGCTCTCCGAACACAAGCGCAAGTTCCAGAGCGCCCCGGCGAACTTCGACCACGCGGAATTCCTGGCCTTTCTCAAGAAGTGGCTGACGGAGCACATTCTCATGGAAGACAAGCGCTACGTTCCCTACCTGCGGGGAGAGAAGTAGAGGCGGTCAAGAATTCCAATTCGGCGGACGCTTTTCGTTGAAGGCGGCAATGCCCTCGTCAAACTCAGGGTCGTCGAGTATGCCCATCACCTCGGTCTGGGCGAAGGCGAAGGATTCGCTGAGGCTCATGTCACGCATGGCGCGCATGGCCAGGCGGCCGCGGCGCACCGCCCGGGGGGCGTTG
>CAZVDW010000621.1:0-4368 GCA_964625645.1 uncultured Rhodospirillaceae bacterium | reverse complement strand
CCGACCAGCTCACCAGAAGATCACACTGCCGATCCCCTTGCCGCCCCATCGACATCGCCCAAACCTCCGATCAAATCACTGACCCAGAGAATCAGACACAGCGACACGCGTCCAGAGCAGACTTCGTCAACGGGCTGCTAACACCTTGAGGCCTTACGCTCCAGTCTCCTTGAGCGCGGCGACCACCGCCTCGTATTCCTCGTCCTTGATGGTGAAGCTGTGCTCGGCGAGCGGGAACTGGCTGCTGCGCACGTCTTCCATGAAGCTGGTCATGGCGTCGGTGATCTGTTGGCCGACCTGGCAATATTGCTTGACGAAGCGCGGCGTGAAGCGGTCGAACATGCCGATCATGTCGGCCAGCACCAGCACCTGGCCGTCGCAATCCGGCCCGGCGCCAATGCCCATGGTCGGGATCGAAACATTTTCGGTGATCAGCTTGGCGATACGATCCGGGATCGCTTCGAGCACCATGGCAAAGGCGCCAGACTCCTCAAGCGCCTGGGCATCGCGAATCAATTGCAGGCTGGTGCTTACGTCCTTGCCCTGAACCTTGAAGCCGCCGAGCTTGGAGACGGTCTGCGGCGTCAGGCCGATATGGCCCATGACCGGAATGCCGGCGCGCACGATGGCCTCGACCTTGTCGGCAAAATCCTCGCCGCCTTCGAGCTTGACCACGTCGCAGGCGCCTTCCTTCATCAGGCGCACCGCATTGTCGACCGCCTGAGCGGTGCTGGCGTGGTAGGCGCCGAAGGGCAGGTCGCCGATAACGATGGCACGGCTTGCCGCCCGGCTGACCGCCTTGGCATGATGGATCATCATGTCCATGGTCACGCTCACGGTGCCGTCGAGGCCGAGCGCGGTCATGCCGAGGGAGTCGCCGACCAGGATGAACTCGATGCCGGCGCGGTCGACGGCAAGCGCGGTGGGATAATCGACGGCGGTGATCTGGAAAACCGGCTCGCCCTTGGCGACGGTCGCCTGGATATCCTGGATGGTCAGCTTCTTCGGTCGCTCAGCCATCGCTGTTCTCGATGACGTGGCAGCGCGTGATATTGCGGTCTGCCACAAGATCGGCGATGCCGTCACGAAAGGCCTTCAGATGGGGCGTTTCGAGATGGGCATTGAAGGCCGCCTCGTCCTCGTAGATCTCGTAGAGGATCACCCGCTCGCTGCCGTCGCGCGGCGTGGCGACGTCGAAACGGTGGCAGCCAGGCTCGTTGGCGACCGAGGCGGCGGCATCGACCTTGGCGATCTCGACAAATTCCCCCAGCTTGCCCGGCTTGACCTGAAAATCGGCGACGACGACGTAACGGCCCATGATCCCTGCTCCCTTGTTGCGCTGCAATATCTTACTAGCGGCGAGGGCCGCGGCTTGTCTAGCCCGGCGACAGCATCACCTTGATATCCTGCCCCGGCGTCTTGAGCGCCTGGAAGGCGTCGGGGAAATGGCTGAGGTCGGTGTGATCGGTGACCATGCTGGCGGCATCGATGCGGCGCGCGCCGATCATGTCGAGCACCATGGCGAAGTGCTCGCGGCGATAGACGAAGGCGAAGTCGAGCGACAGCTCCTTGGTCAGGGCCTTGGTCGGGAAGAATGTGTCGGACGCCATGCACAGCCCGACCACGACGATATGGGCGTCGAACGGGGCCTGATCGATGACGGCCTGCAGGCTGCCCGGCACGCCGACGCAATCGAAGATCACGCGCGGCTGGCTGCCGCTGATGGCCTCGACGGTGCTGCGCACGTCCTCGCGGCTGGCATCGATGGCGGCGGTGGCGCCGAAGCGCGTCGCCTGGTCGGCCCGTGCCGCCACGAGATCGCTGACGATGACGTGGCGGGCGCCGAAGAAGCGGCACCAGGTCGCGACCGCAAGCCCGACCGGGCCGGCGCCGACGATGAGCACCGTATCGCCGGGCTGCATTCTGGCTTTCTCGACCGCATTGAGCCCGACGGCCAAAGGCTCGACCAGCGCGCCTTCGTCGAAGCTCGCCGCCTCGGGCAGGCGGAAGCTCGCATTGGCGCCGACGCGGGTATATTCGGCATAGGCGCCGGGCTGGGCCAGGCTGGCGCGGTTGGTCACGCTCTGGCAGCGATAGGCGCGACCGGCGCGGCAGGCCGGGCACAAGCCGCAGCCGCTGAAGGGCTGCGCCGTCACCCGGTCGCCGACCTTCCATGTCGCGGCCGACTCCTTGCCGACCTCGACCACCTCGCCGGAGAACTCGTGACCCATCACGGCGCCGCGCTCCAGGTGCCGCCAGCCGACGGTCGGATCGGCATTGTCCGACCAGTGCAGGTCGGTGCCGCAGATGCCGCAGGCATGGACCTTGAGAATGAGGTCGCTCGGCCCGGGCTCCGGGTCCGCTATGGTCTCGATGGTGAGCGGGGCACCAGGTTCGGCAAATACGGCGGCTTTCATGATGTCATCCCTCGGTCAGGCGGTAGACGCGCTGGGCGGTGTCATGGAACAGCGCTGCCTTTTCGGGAACGCTGAAGTCGCTGGCGAGGCGCTTGAAGGCATTCCACACCACCGCATAGGAACAGGATAGCTTGTCGACCGGAAAATTGCTTTCGAACATGCAGCGCTCGGGGCCGAAGGCGTCGATGGCGTGGCGGGTATAGTCGCCGCCCGCGGCATTGAGCTCCTGCGAGCTCGCGGGCTTCTCGCGCTTGTGCCAGCCATGGCCGTTGATGGGCATGTTGTTGCCGCCGAGCTTGGCGTGGACGTTCTCGCACTTGGCCAGCTCGCTGACGTCCTTGCGCCATTGCGCCAGAACCTCGTTGCCGAGCCCCGCATAGGGGCCGATGCCGAGCGGGCCGCCGAAATGGTCGAACACGATGGTGACCTCGGGGTGGGCGCGGGCAAGCTCCGTCAGCTCGGGAATCTGCGGGTGGTAAAGCCAGGACTCGTAGCTCAGGCCATGCGCCGGCAGCCGCGCGAGGCCCTTGCGGAAGGTGGCATCCGCGAGCAGGCCTTGCGGCGGGTTGGTGTGCGAGTTGCGCACCGCCTCGCTGGCATCCCAGCCGGAGGCGTGGCGGATGCCGCGAAAGCGTGCCGGCGCCGCTGCGATATGGGCTTCGAGGACCTCGTCGACAGCCTCGCCGAGGGTCAGATCGGCATAGCCGACGATGCCCGCGCAAACCCGCGTCGGGCCGAACTCGCCGCTGGCGCTTTGCGCCGCGATGCCGTTGACGAACTCGGTCTCGCCGACGGGCTGCAAGCGCTTGGGCCCGCTCTCGCGATACATCGAGCGGCATTCGACGAAGACCGTCGCGACGATGTTGTGTCCCGATCCCGTATCCAGCAACAGATCGTCGAGCATGTAGGTGTGGCCGTCGCGGTCCCACAGATGGTGGTGCGGATCGATGATCGGCAGGTCGGGCTCGAGAATGGGCTCGCGGTGCTGGGCAAGCCAGCTTTCCTTGATCGGCGTGGCAGGCAGCTTGGCTCTCATGGTTCCGGCTTCCCCTCCTTCTTGGCTGCCTGGGCGGCGTGGTCACGCACGCTTTGGATCAGCGGCATCAGGATCATGGCGGCGACGATGCAGATCGAGACGACGATGGTTATCTCGTTGAAGGCGCGGATCAAGGCATCGCGGCGGCTCATCTCTATGAGCAGCTGCAGGCTGGCCGTGGCCGTGTCCGGCGAGCCCCCGAGGCCCGGTCCTAAGCGGCTTGAGAACAGGTCGAAGACGTCGCTGGCGTAATGGTGGCCCTGGCCGATGGTCTCGCGGAATTGGTGGTAGTGGACCTCGGATCGGATGATCAGGAAGCTGTTGGCGGTGGCCACCGCAATGGCGGCGCCGAGGCGCATGGTGAGCTGGAACAGCGAGGTGCCGTTCTTGACCTGATCGACGGGCAGCAGGCCGAGCGCCAGGCGAACCATCGACAGGAAGCAGAGCTGGGTCGCGAAGCCGCGTAGCATTTGCGGCAGCATCAGGCTGGTGAAGCTGGTGTTGACGTTGAGGTTGGCCTGGAAATAGGTGCCCAGTGCAAGCAGCGAGAACCCGACCAGGGCGATGGTGCGCAGGCGGAAATACTTTACCATTAGCGGCACGAAGAAGCCCGCCACCATCATCGAGATGCCGAGCACGAAAATCCAGGTGCCGATCTGCCAGGTATTGAGGCCGAGAATACGCCCCAGGAACAACGGCAACAGATATAGCGGCACGAACAGGCCGGCACCGAAAACGGCGATGTAGAACGTGCCCATGGCGAAATTGCGCTGCTTGAATACGCGCAAGTCGACCAACGGGTGTTTGCAGGTCAGCTCGTGCCACAGCAGGCAGATACCGGCGATCACGGTAACGGCGGTGATAACGACGATCATATCCGAGGCGAACCAGTCCTGGCGGCGGCCCTCCTCGAGG
>CAZVDW010000620.1:0-4398 GCA_964625645.1 uncultured Rhodospirillaceae bacterium | reverse complement strand
TGAGATCGCGAATCACCTGGCCGTAGTCGCGCGCATTGATGATGCTCGCGGCGGCCCCGGCAAGGCGCGCGAGATATTGCGTGCCGCCAATATCGGCGAGCGCCTCGTCGGTCTCGAAATAGGACTTCAGCGTGACCGGGTTGGCGATCTGGCCGCGCACGATGAGATCGCGTGCGGCCTCGTAGATGCGCGCATGCACCGGCACGTAGAAATGCTCGGGCTCGAGGAACACCGAAACCGGGTCGTAAGCCGCGTTGTCGATCAGCAGCGCGCCCAGCAGCGCCTGCTCTGCCTCGATGTTCTGCGGCAGGCTGCGCGCGCCAAGCGCCTCCGCGCCGCCTTGGGGCTCTTGGTCGTCGGGGGAGAAGGGAAGCGGATCCATGACTCGAGTCATACTCCACTCGCCGGCTTCAAAAAATGCTCAAGGCTGTGGGTAAAAGAGAAAGGCGGGGAAAACTAAAACCGCGCCAGCGAGAATGGCGCAAGTGGCGGCTCTTGCCCGCCGATCAGTTCTGCGATCAGCCGGGCCGTCACGGCGCCCAGGGTCAGTCCCAAGTGGCCGTGGCCGAAGGCATAGAACACCGTGTCATGGTGCGGCGAGCGGCCGATGGCCGGCTTGGAGTCCCAGAGCACGGGCCGGTGCCCCATCCATTCGCGCTCCACCGTATCGCCAAGCCCCGGCAGGGCTCTGTTGGCATCGGCGACAAGCCGGTGGATGCGGCGGTAGTTGGGCGGCGCCTCGAGGCCGCCGAACTCGGCGCCCATGGTCAGGCGCAGGCCGTCGCGCATCGGCGCCAGCGTATAGCGCGGCTTGCCGACCACGACCGGCCGGCTCAACGCCACGCCCTCGCCCGGGCGCAGGCTGAGGTGATAGCCGCGCTCGCTCTCCAGCGGCGCATCGAGCCCGAGCTCTCTGAGCAAGGGCCGCGACCAGGCGCCGGCGGCAAGCAGGAGCAGGTCGAGAGGGTGCTTTGCCGAATCGGTCACTAGCCTGCGCGGACCCGGGTCTGCCATCTCGAAGCCCGTGACGCGCTGGCGCAGAATGCTGCCGCCACGGGCCTCGAATGCCGCCGCATAGGCCTGCGTCAGCGCCACGGGCTCGACCGCGAAGCCGCCCTCGGCCACGTGGAAGCCATGGCGGAAGTCGCGTGCCAGGCCCGGCTCCAGCGCGGCGATGCCATCACCATCGAGCACCTCGCAGGCAATGCCGTGCTCGGCCATCAGGGCGCGCTGCAAGGCGGTTTGTTCGAAGCCCTTGGCCTCGCGCCAGACATGCAGATAGCCGTCCCGGCGAATCAGCTCCGCCTCGATATCGCCTGCCGCCATCAGGCTGTGGTGGGCGTCACAGGCGGCCGCGGTCAAGGGCGCCATCTCGGCCGCGACGGCGTGCGCCCGGCTGGTCCTGCCCTCGGCCAGATAGCGCAACAGCCACGGCGCCGCGCGGGGCAGGTAGCGCCAGGACAGCATGAGCGGGCCGAGCGGGTCGAGCAGCATGCCGGGCGCCGCCTTCCACAGGCCCGGCGTGGCGTAAGGCATGATCGAGCCGCTCGAGAGGATGCCGGCATTGCCGAAGGAGGTCGCGGTGCCTGGCTCGCGCTCGTCGACGAGCGTTACCTCGTGACCGTCGAGCCTGAGCTGGAGGGCGCAGCAGGTGCCGACGATACCGGCCCCGACGACCGTGACGTGGCGTGCGCCCAAAGCCTACTCGGCCGCCATGCCATGGTCGCTGTTGCGACTCTGGCCATCATGCAGATAGTCGCGCGTCAACGGCACCGCATCCTGGCGGCGCGCCAACTGGATCTGGTAGACCACCATGCCGAGATGGCGGAAGGAAACTTCCGAGCCTGCCAAGTAGAACTCCCACATACGGCAAAACCTGTCATCGTAGAGTGCCATGGCACGCTCACGATTGGCCAGGAAGTTGTGCCGCCATGCGCGCAGCGTATCGGCATAGTGGAGGCGCAGCACCTCGATATCGGTGATGATCAGATCGGATCGCTCGATCGCCGTGACCACCTCCGACAGGGCGGGAATGTAGCCGCCGGGGAAGATGTATTTGCGGATGAAGCTGTCGGTGATACCGGGGCCATCGACGCGGCCGATGGTGTGAAGCAGCGCCACGCCGTCGGGCGAGAGAAGGTCGTGCAGCTTGGCGAAATATTCGCCGTAATAGTCGATGCCGACATGCTCGAACATGCCGACGGAGACGATGCGGTCGTAGAGGCCGCCATCATACCGGTAATCTTCCAGCTTGAAGCTCAAGCGGTCTTCAAGGCCGGCTTCGCGCGCCGCGGCCTGGGCATAGCGGTGCTGTTCGTCGGACAGGGTAAGGCCGCGCACCCGGACATTCTCTTCGCGGGCGAGATAGGCCGCCAGGCCGCCCCAGCCGCAGCCGATATCGAGGACTTTCTGGCCCGGCGCCAGCAGCAGCTTGTCGGCGATCAGCCGCATCTTGGCGCGCTGTGCCTCCTCGAGGCTTTGGCCGGCGGCGGTGAAATAGGCGCAGGAATATTGCCGCTGGGGATCGAGAAACAGCTCGTATAGCGCTCCCGACAAGTCGTAGTGACGGGCTACGTTGCGGCGGGCGCGCAGCGGCGAATTATGCTGCATGAAGCGCCGCGTCCATAAGCCAAGGTTCTTGATGCGCGTATAGATGCCGGGCAGGTGGCCGCGCCCGATATTCAGTGCCGCAATGTCGAGAAAATCGTACAGCTCGCCATCTTCGACACTGAGGGAGCCGTCCATATAGGATTCCGCGGCGCCCAGGCTGGGATTGCGCGCGATACGCCGGCCCGCCGCCGCGCTGTGCAGGCGTATCGTGACGTTCGGTCCCGGCTCGCTGCCGTAAACGCCGCTGCGCCCATCCGCAGTGTGCACCGTCAGCCGGCCGCACTGGATAAGCCTGGTGAAAAACGCTTCCACCAACATGGCCGCCCTCCGCCGAGGGCGCATCGGGCATCAAAACCGTTCGATCGACGCCCTTTGCAGCGCCTCGCCTCAGTTCGGCCCTTAGTATACTGGAGCTTGCGGCGTCCGTAAAATCGCCTTAGGCGGCAGGCTCTTCCTCGTCGCCGCCGGCTTCGCTGTCGCCTTCGACCGCAGTCTCAGTCTCGGCCTCGGCCTCTTCGTCGAAGACAGCGGCCAGTTCCTCGTCGCCCTCGTCCTCGGGCTCTTCGTCACCCATGGCGGTGACGTCGATGCCGGCGGCTTGAAGCTTGGCTTCTTCCTCGGAGCGGGCGGCGTTGACCGTGACGCTGACGCTGACTTCCGGATGCAGGGCGACACGGGCCTCGTGCAGGCCGAGGGTCTTGATCACGGTGTCCAGGCGCACTTGGCGGCGCCCGACCGTGAATCCGGCCTCGGTGACCGCGGCGGCGATGTCGCGAGCGTTCACCGAGCCGTAGAGCTGACCGGTGTCGCCGGCCTGTCGCACCATCACGACGGACAGGCCTTCCATGCGCTCGGCGATGGTCTCGGCCTCCTGGCGAGCCTCGAGATTGTTGGCCTCGAGCTGGACCCGCTGCGTCTCGAAACGCTCGCGGTTGTCGCCAGTTGCCCGCAACGCCTTTTTCTGCGGCAGCAGGTAATTGCGCGCGTAGCCGTTCTTTACGGTCACCAGATCGCCCATCTGGCCCAGCTTCTCGATACGTTCGAGCAGGATGACTTCCATAGCGCTCGGTCCTCGCCTCGTATTACTTTACCAGGTACGGCAGCAGCGCCAGGAAGCGCGCGCGCTTGATGGCCTGGGCCAAACGCCGCTGCTTGGGCGCCGAGACCGCCGTGATGCGACTGGGCACGATCTTGCCGCGCTCGGAAATGAAGCGCTGCAGTGTCTTGATGTCGCGATAGTCGATCTTCGGCGCGTTCGGCCCGGAGAAGGGGCAGGTCTTGCGGCGACGAAAGAAGGGTCTGCGGGGTAGCGGCACCCGCCGGGAGCCCGAGCCTTGCTGAGCCATGTCTTAGGCCTCGCTTTCGGTGGTTTTGGCAGCGTCGGCGGCACTCTGGTTTTCGTTGCTCTTATTTTCGCTGCTCTTGTCTTCGCTGTTCTTGTCTTCGCCGCTCTTGTTTTCGCTTTGCTCGGTCTTCTTGGTCGCCTCATCGCTCGAAGCGCGCGAGCGGCGCTCCTCGCGGCGGCGCTCTTCACGGGCCGAGCGCGTCTGCATCATCGAGGATGGCTCCTCGTCGACGGCGTCGATGCGCACGGTCATGTAGCGCAGCACATCCTCGCTGATGCGCATATTGCGCTCCATCTCCTGGATCGCCGCCGAAGGCGCATCCATCTGGAGCATGGTGTAGTGGCCCTTGCGGTTCTTCTTGATGCGGTAGGCCAGACTTTTCAGGCCCCAATATTCGCGCCGGGCGATTTCGCCGCCAAGCTCGGATACGATGCCCTGGAAG
>CAZVDW010000619.1:0-4136 GCA_964625645.1 uncultured Rhodospirillaceae bacterium | reverse complement strand
GTTGGCGATGTGCTGGCTGGAGATGCGTAAGGTGGCGCGGTCCTCCATGAGGCCGATGTCGTTGATGTCCGGCACCTTGGAGCAACCGACGCCCTGGTCGACCCAGCGCACCACGTAACCGAGAATGCCTTGCGCATTGTTGTCAAGCTCCTGGCGCACCTCTTGCTCGGACCAGTTGATGCCCTCGGCGAGCGGCACCGACAGAATATCGTCGAGGCTGGCGCGCTCGCGGCCCTTGATCTCGTCCTGGCGCATGGCGACGTCGACCTGGTGGTAGTGGATGGCGTGCAGCGTCGCCGCCGTCGGCGACGGCACCCAGGCCGTCGAGGCGCCGGCCTGGGGATGGCCGATCTTGGCTTCGAGCATGGCCGCCATCAGATCGGGCATGGCCCACATGCCCTTGCCGATCTGGGCCTTTCCTTGCAGCCCGCATTCGAGTCCCACATCGACGTTCCAGGTCTCATAGGCCTGGATCCAGGCGGCCTGCTTCATGTCGCCCTTGCGGATCATGGCGCCGGCTTCCATCGAGGTGTGGATCTCGTCGCCGGTGCGATCGAGGAAACCGGTATTGATGAAGCAGACCCGATCCTTGGCGGCGCGGATGCATTCCTTGAGGTTGATGGTGGTGCGGCGCTCCTCGTCCATGATGCCCATCTTGAGGGTAAGGGGGCTGAGGCCGAGCACGTCCTCGACGCGGGCGAACAGCTCGCTGGAGAAGGCGACCTCCTCAGGCCCGTGCTGCTTGGGCTTGACGATATAGACCGAGCCCGCGCGGCTGTTGCGGAACTTGCCTTCGCCCTTGAGGTCGTGCATGGCGATGAGGCTGGTGAAGAGCGCGTCGAGAATGCCTTCCGGCACTTCGTTGCCGTCTGGGTCGAGCACCGCGCCGTTGGTCATCAGATGGCCGACATTGCGCACCAGCAACAGGCTGCGGCCGGCCAGCGTCATGTCCTGGAAGTCGGGGGTGAGATATTCGCGGTCGGGTGCAAGGGTACGCTCGACCGTCTGGCCGCCCTTGGTGAAGCTGGCGGTGAGGTCGCCCTTCATCAGGCCGAGCCAGTTGCGATAGACCAGCACCTTGTCTTCGGCATCGACCGCGGCAACGGAATCCTCGCAGTCGACGATCGTGGTGATGGCCGATTCGATCATCATGTCGCAAATCCCGGCGGCATCGTCCTTGCCGATGGCATGCTCGCGGTCGATACGCACCTCGACATGCAGGCCGTTGTTCTCGAACAGCAGCGCAGTCGGCGCTTCCTCGTCGCCCTGATAGCCGAGCAGCTGACCCGGATCGAGCAGGCCCGTGGCCCGGCCCGTGCCGAAGCTGACCGAGAGGCGGCCGTCATAGACCTCGTAGCCGGTGGCCTCGGCGTGGGAGATGCGCTCGAGGGGTGCTACCTGATCGAGAAAGGCGCGGGCATAGGCGATGACCTTGTCGCCGCGCACCGGGTTGTAGGCGCCGGCGCGGGTCGCGCCATCGTCCTCGGGAATGGCATCGGTGCCATAGAGCGCATCGTAGAGGCTGCCCCAGCGCGCATTGGCGGCGTTCAGGGCGTAACGCGCATTGGTCGAGGGCACCACCAATTGCGGCCCGGCCAGGGTGGCGATCTCCTCGTCCACATTGGCCGTCGTCGCCGCGAAAGGCTCGCCCTCGGGCAGCAGATAGCCGATCTCGGTGAGGAATTCCTTGTATTCGCCGGCATCGAAGCCGTGCTCGCGCCGGTCCCGGTGCCAGGCGTCGATCTTCGCCTGCAGCGCGTCGCGGCGCGCCAGGAGATCGCGATTGCGCGGCCCCAGATCCCGCAAGATGGCGGCCAGCCCCGCCCACACCGCATCGGCGTCGAGCCCGGTGCCCGGTACGGCCTCGTCATTGATGAAATCGTACAGCACTTTGTCGACGGCGAGGCCGTGGGCCTGGACGCGTTCGCTCATAATCTCTCTCCAACCTTCTCGTTCTGCGCGGGCAAGCGCCTGTGTTCCCCATCTTTGGCCGAAGAGTCAATGCGCGAAAGGGCTCGTGGTACCACGCCGGAGGCGTCATTATGGCGCCATGCTGTTGCCGACCACCATCAGCGGAAGCCTGCCCAAGCCCTCCTGGCTGGCCCACCGCCAAGCTCTCTGGGCGCCGTGGCGCCTCGAGGACGGGCAAGAATTGGCCGAGGCCAAGCGCGACGCGGTGCGCCTCGCCATCGCCGATCAGGAGCGCGCCGGCATCGATATCGTCTGCGATGGCGAGCAGTCGCGCCAGCATTTCGTGCACGGCTTCCTGGAACATGTCGAGGGCATAGATTTCGCCAACAAGCGGCGTATCGGCATTCGCGCCGACCGCTACGAGGCCGATTGCCCGACCGTGGCCGGCGCGCTGCGCCGCCGCGGCCCCGTGCACGAGGCCGACGTGCGCTTCGCCCGCGCCCAAACCGAGCGCAAGCTCAAATTCACCTTGCCGGGCCCGATGACCATCGTCGATACCCTGGCCGACGATCATTTCGGCGACCGGCCACGCATGGCCATGGCCTTTGCCCGGCTGCTGAACGAAGAAGCGCGCGAGCTGGCCGCCGCCGGCGCCGACGTCATCCAGTTCGACGAGCCCGCCTTCAACGTCTACCTCGACGAGGTCGCGGGCTGGGGCATAGAGTGTCTGGAAGCCGCCATCGACGGCCTCGCCTGCACCACCGCGGTGCATATCTGCTACGGCTACGGCATCGAGGCCAACAATGCCTGGAAAGGCACGCTGGGCGAGGCCTGGCGACAATACGAGGTCACGTTTCCGACGCTCGCCGCCAGCCGCATCGACCAGGTCAGCCTCGAAGTCGCGGGCTCGCACGTGCCGCTGGCCGTGCTCGACCTGCTCGCGGGCAAGGACATATTGCTCGGCGCCATCGATGTCGCCAGCGATACGGCCGAGACTCCCGAGCAAGTGGCGGAGGTCATCCGCGCGGCGCTTGAACACGCTGCCGCCGAGCGGGTCGTGCCCTGCAGCAATTGCGGCATGGTGCCGCTGTCACGCGACCTCGCCGCCGCCAAGATGCAGGCGCTGACCGCCGGTGCCGCCATCGTCAGAAAAGAGCTTGGCGCTTGAAAACTTACCAAAAATGGTAATATTTATGCCTTCGAAGACGATTGAAGGCACCCCATGCGTCACTCGGCACGGCTCATCGAACAGATTCTCGAGATCGGCAAGGCACGCGGCCTGTCGGCTGGCGCGATAGCCTGCCAGGCCGGCGTCACCCCCGCCAGCCTGTCGCGGGCGCGGCGCAGCGGGCGCTACAACGCGGACACGCTTGAGCGGCTGCTGGTTGCCGTGGACGGCGAGATCAAGGTGCGCCAGCGCGAGAGGCCGCCAAGCCCGGCCCTGGCCCTGGCGGCGGGTAGGCTCAATGCAGGCCGACGGGAGCATGTCTCGGAGTCCGAGCTGCGTCACCTGCTGACCAAGTTTCGCCGCTCCGCCCTCACCGAGCGCGCCTATTCGCACCTCGTCGGCGTGGTCGAGGAATTGCCCGCTGAGCACGTTCAGGACTTGCTGATCGCGGGCGACGCTACGCTACCTGCCTTGTCGCGAATCGCGCGCTACGTGAAGGGGGAAGGCCCAACCGTCGATTGGATCCATGAGCAACTCACGCCCAGAAAGCCAGTGGCCAAAGCTTCTTGACTTGGCGCTCGTCGCTATCGACTCCCTGAGCCTCCCTTATGACTGGTCGTTCGGGGGCGGCACCGCGCTGGCGATCCAGCTCGATCACCGGACCTCATACGATATCGACATCTTCTTTCCCGACTCGCAAGCGCTGCGGGAGCTCTCGCCACAGCGCAATCCGACGGTGCGAGCCCTGTCCGACATCTGGCAAGAGCCGGGTCACCACCTCACGATCGAGCGCCCGGAAGGCGAGATCGACTTTCTCGGCGCGGCCTTGCGGACCGACCCCGGGGTCGGGCCGTGGCGTTTCCGCGATCGCGAAATCCCGTTGGAGACACCCTGCGAGATCATGGCCAAGAAGCTGTGTTTTCGCGGCAGCCGCCTGCTGGCACGCGACCTCTTCGACATTGGCGCGATCCGGCAACTGGCGCCACGTGACTTCGACGCTGCCGTCCTTGCCGAGCCGACGGCCGCCAGACGTGTCGCGGATACCCTGCAGCGGAGG
>CAZVDW010000618.1:0-3426 GCA_964625645.1 uncultured Rhodospirillaceae bacterium | reverse complement strand
CCGCTCGCGGGTACCCGGTGATCGTGCTGTCGGGAGAGCAGGGTTTCGCCCTGTGGGCGACGGCCTGTGAAGGGACGATCTAGGAGTGCAACACGTTCTGGCGCGCCTACGCCGGCAACCGCGACGAGGCAGACCACCGGCCATGCTTGACTGCACCACCACTGCTGGAACGCTTGGCACGTGGGCCGGAAGGCACAAGCGATCGTAGCGCTGGCGGCGATGGGGATCGAAGAAAGGAGCATCCACCCATGACGAGGAAGGCGCCCCACAAGGGCAAGGAGCCGACGACCGTCATCGTCAATGATCCGGAGAACCGGAAAGGCGCGCTGAAGAGCGTAGGAGGCTCTCAGTCCGACCACTGGAACAACACGCTCGCCTACCAGGCGGTGCAGGCGCTATGGGTCAAGAACTCGGATGCGGAGCAGCAGGACCGGCAATTCAGTGCCACGGTTGACGCGCTAATGGGTATCGGCCCGAATGACGAGTTAGAAGGCATGATGGCGGCACAGCTAATCGCCGCCCACAATGCCGCGATGGAGTGCTACCGCCGCGCTATGATCGGCGAGCAGACATTTGAGGGGCGGCGCGAGAACCTAAATCAGGCGAACAAGCTTTCCCGCACATGGGCGACCTTGCTTGAAGCTCTTAACAAGCATCGCGGCAAGGGCCAACAAAAGATGACGGTCGAGCATGTCCACGTGCATGCGGGTGGGCAGGCTGTCGTCGGCACTGTCGAAGCACCAGGGGGAGGGGTAAGCGCCAAATCAAAGGGACAACCCCATGCAAAGAGAATTGCCCATGCACCTGAGCCCGCGCTGCGGAGCGCGGACGAGGAGGGGGAACCCGTGCCGGTCGCCCGCGATGGCGAACGGCCGTTGCCGGTTGCACGGGGGCAAGTCTCCCGGCGCGCCGATCGGTAACGCCAATGCCCGCAAGCATGGCCTCTACACCGCCGATGCGATAGCCGAGCGCCGCAAGTTATCGGCGCTCATCCGATCCATGCGCGGGCTTGTGGAAGAGGTGGACGTGGGGGAATAAGACCGGGGTCGAAGGCAACCGTATGGCCGCAGCGCCAGGTTTCTCCGTCGGCCTCACATGTCTGCCGGCCCTCCGGCGCGTCGATGCCGTGCAGGCGGATACGCTTGCCCCGGATCTCGATGGTATCACCGTCGATGACGCTGGCCCGGCCAGTGGTGCCGGCTTGTGCCAGCATCGCAATGCCAATAGCGAGGCCGAGGCCCAGGGTGAGGCCAGTTATCCTGCGCGCACGTGCCATCATCGCTCGAGTTTACGCGCGATCCCTGGCTCGTGACAGCTGTCCCCTTGGGGCAGCGCTGCACCCGACTCGGCATCGGCATGGAGACATGGCATACTGCCCAGCGGTTGCGGCTTCCGGGGGCCTCGATGCGCGTGATCCGACAGACGATCCTGATCCTAGCGGCATTGCTGCTGACGGCGGCCGGCGCTCATGCCGAGCAGCGCATCGCGCTGGTGATCGGTAACTCGGCCTATCCCGACATCCCCCTCGCCAACCCGGTCAACGACGCGGCGCTGATGGCCACGACACTGCGTGCGCAAGGCTTCGACGTGATCGAGGCCTTGGATGTTGGCGAGAACGCCATGAAGCGCGCCGTGAAGGACTTCGGCAATCGCCTCAAGGCCGCCGAAGGCGAGGCGCTGGGCCTGTTCTATTACGCCGGTCACGGCCTGCAAGTGCGCGGCGAGAATTTCCTCATCCCCGTCGATGCCGAAATCGAGGACGAGGGCGATGTCGATATCTATGCCATCAGCGCCAACGCCATCCTGCGCACCATCGAGGACGCCCGCAACGGCCTTAACATCATCATCCTCGATGCCTGCCGCAACAACCCCTTCGCCCGCAGCTTCCGCACCGTCAGCCGTGGTTTGGCCCTGATGGAGGCGCCCACGGGCACGCTGATTGCCTATTCCACGGCGCCGGGCCAGGTGGCACTCGACGGCGACGGCGCCAACAGCCCCTATACCGAGGCTTTGGCCAAGGCCATCGCCGCACCCGGCATCACCATCGAGCGGGTCTTCAAGAACGCCCGCAATGACGTGCTGGCGGCAACACAGGGCCAGCAGACGCCGTGGGAGGCCTCGTCACTGACCGGCGAGGACTACTATCTGGTGGCGGCGGTAGACGCAGTGGCGGAACCCGCTGACGATGTGCCCGCGCCTGTGCCGAGCACGGATCGCGCCGCCCTGGATCTGGCGTTTTGGGACGCCATCAAGGACAGTGATGATCCCCGCCGCTTCCAGGCCTATCTTGAGCAGTATCCCGAGGGGGCCTTCGCGGCGATCGCGCGGTTGCGCCTGGAGGAGCTGTCCGAGACCGAGGTGGCGGTAATCACCCCACCACCGGAGCCAACGATCGAGGTCGAGCCACTTGACTCGCTGCTGGTGGCATTGCGCAACGCGAATGCTCGGGGCGGCCCTTCGACCGACTTCGATCAGGTCGGTCGGCTGGGTGCCGGTGACGAGGTAACGGTCACCGGCAAGGTGGTCGGCGAGGACTGGTATCGCGTGGCCCTCGCCGATGGCAGCGAGGCCTATGTCTGGGCGCCGCTGCTGGGAGATCCACCTGAGCCGGTGCCGGTACCTGCCACCGACGCATCGCTGGCGATGTGGGTTCTGATCGAAGACAGCGATCGGGCGGCGGACTTCGAGAGCTTCCTGGCGCAGTATCCGAGCAGCCCGATGGCGCGGTCAGCCCGCGACCGGCTCGGCGAGCTGCGCCGCGTGGCGGTGGTGACACCTCCGCCAGAACCCGAGCCGGCACCGCCATCGTATTCCGCCGGCGAGACGTTCCAGGACTGCGCGAACTGTCCCGAGATGGTGGTGGTGCCTGCGGGCAGCTTCCAGATGGGCTCGCCGAGCGGTGAGGAGGGGCGCTATGAGGACGAAGGCCCCTTGCATCGCGTGTCGGTGCAGCAAGCCTTTGCGGTAGGCAAGCACGAGGTGACGTTCTCCCAGTGGGATGCCTGTGTGTCGGCAGGCGGCTGCAGCCACCGCCCCAAGGACCGTGGCTGGGGCCGTGGCAGCCGCCCTGTGATCTATGTCTCCTGGGATGATGCGCAAGAGTATGTGCGCTGGCTGAGCGGCAGGACGGGTCAGACGTACCGCCTGTTGAGCGAAGCGGAATGGGAATATGCGGCACGGGCTGGCACGCAGACGTCGCGCTACTGGGGTAACGCCATCGGGCATAACAAGGCGAACTGCGATGGCTGCGGCAGCCGCTGGGATAATGAGCAAACGGCACCTGTTGGGAGTTTCGCGCCGAACGCCTTTGGTCTTTACGACATGCTTGGCAATGTCTGGGAGTGGACCCAGGATTGCTGGCACGACAACTATTCTGGTGCGCCAACCCATTCCATAGCGTGGCAAGGTTCAAGCGACTGCCGGCGG
>CAZVDW010000617.1:0-2416 GCA_964625645.1 uncultured Rhodospirillaceae bacterium | reverse complement strand
AGGGCGCGCGAGATTGGCTCGCTCGGCTCCGCCGGGTCGATCCAACGCTCTTTGCTCATTGGCAGCTTTGTCATGGGAACGGCCGAACATCGGGAGCCGTGTGAGCCGAGAGGTTCACGCACGGTTCTGGGAGCGCCTGGGAGTGAAAGTCCCCCGGGCGACTCGACACTTTTCCCCGTCAGAGGCCCAACCGAATCCGGTCCGGACCTGAAGGGACAGCCGACGAAGAGCGCAGGAACGTTAAAACTTTTCGCCAATAGTCTGTGACCTGAGCCCCTTAGGCTCCTCGCTCATAAGGAGCGTCCTGTTTCTGCATAGCGCATCTCATCCAAACAGCGCGCCAGGCTTTGCTGCCATGGCGGCGCGCTGATGCCGTAGGCTTCGGCGATGCGGCCGCAATCTAACGTTGAGTTCGCGGGCCGTGGCGCGGGCGTCGGATAGTCGCTGCCGGGGATGGCATGTAGCGCTGGAACGCTGGCCAGGCCGCGCAGCGCGAAAATGGCGCGGGCGAAGCCGTGCCAGGTCGCGGCGCCGCCACCGCAAAAATGAAAGATGCCGGGCTTGCTGACGCCCTCGGCGGCGATGGCGAGGATGGCGGCGGCGATATCGCGCGCCCAGGTCGGCGAGCCGTGCTGGTCGTCGACCACGCTGAGGGAGTCGCGCTCCCTGGCCAGCCGCAACATGGTGCGGACGAAATTCCTGCCCGTGGCGGCATAGACCCAGGCCGTGCGCAGTATGACGGCGTGTTCGCACAGCTCTGCCACCGCGCGCTCGCCCGCGAGCTTCGATTTGCCATAGACGCCTAGCGGCCCGGTCGCATCGTCCTCGCGATAGGGACGCTCGCTCTTGCCGTCGAACACATAGTCCGTCGAGATATGGATCAGCTTGGCGCCCGCCTCGGCGCAGGCGCGGGCGATATTGGCTGCCCCGTCCCGATTGACCGCGAAGGCCGCGGCCGGGTCGCTCTCCGCGTCATCGACTTGCGTGTAGGCGGCAGCATTTACCACCGTGGCCGCGCCCGATACGGCCCGCCTGACGCTCTCCGCATCGGTAATATCGACGGCCGCACGGTCATGGCCCGTGACCGCCCGCGCCTCGCACAGCGCCCGGCCGACCTGGCCGCCGGCCCCGAATACAACGAATTCAGTCACCCTCGTATTGGCACAGCGCGAACACCGTGTGGCCAAGCTCCTCCAGGCGGGCGCGGCCGCCGACATCGGGCAGATCGACGATGAAGCAGCACTCGGTCACCACCCCGCCCGACTTGGCGATCAGGTTGGCCGCCGCCTCGGCCGTCCCCCCGGTGGCGATGAGGTCGTCGACCAGCAGCACGCGCTCGCCTTCCTCGATGGCATCGGTGTGCATCTCGACCGTATCGGTGCCGTATTCGAGATCGTAGTGATGCTCGATGGTGTCGCCCGGCAGCTTGCCTTGCTTGCGCACCGGCACGAAGCCGACGCCGAGCTGGTGTGCCAGCGGCGCGCCGATGATGAAGCCGCGCGCCTCGATGCCGGCGATCTTGTCGATGGCGCCGCCGGTATAGCGGTTGACCAGGGTATTCACCGCCGTGCGAAAGCCCTGGGCGTCGCCGAGCAGCGTCGTGATGTCCCGGAACATGATCCCCGCCTTGGGATAATCGGGGATGGTGCGAATCAGGCTCTTGAAGGGCATCGTTCTCTCCGCTGTCGGCTGGGCTTGTTGCTGGCGCGTTGCAGTCTACAATAGGCGCGCCCATTGTCGCATTCCCCAGTTTCCGGATTCCTGCCTTGGCGAACTCCATAGAACGCGTTGCCGTTATCGGTCTTGGTTATGTCGGCTTGCCGCTGGCCGTTGCCTTGGCCGGCGCCGGGCGCTCGGTCGCCGGTTACGACCACGACAAGCGCCGCCTCGTCGAGCTGCGAGGCGGCCACGACCGCTGTGGCGAGATCGACGACCGGACGCTGCGGGAGTGCGGCGTGAGCCTTGTCGATACGCTCGCTGCGGTGGCCGCTTACGACGCCTATCTGATTACGGTGCCGACACCCGTCGATGCCGCCAACATGCCTGACCTCGGTGCCGTCGAGGGGGCTTGTGCGGCCGTTGCCAAGGTGATGGCGCCCGGCGCCGTGGTGGTGCTCGAATCGACCGTCTATCCCGGTGTCGTGGAGGAGGTTTGCGGGCCGATTCTCGAACGCGGCTCGGGGCTGGCGGCGGGCAGCGATTTCTTCCTCGGCTATTCGCCGGAGCGCATCAATCCGGGCGATCCCGAGCGCGGGCTCGGCAATATCGTCATGGGGGTGGCGGGGCAGGGGGCGGAAACCACGGCGGCGCTGGCCGCCCTTTACGGCGCCATCGGCCCGGTCTTCGAGGCCGCCGACATCCGCACCGCCGAGGCCGCCAAGGTCATCGAGAACGCCCAGCGCGACATCAACATCGC
>CAZVDW010000616.1:0-2794 GCA_964625645.1 uncultured Rhodospirillaceae bacterium | reverse complement strand
TGGAGCGGGTCTGCGTCGAGACCGTCGAGTCCGGCCAGATGACCAAGGACCTGGCCATCCTCGTCGGCCCCGACCAGGGCTGGCTGACCACCAACGGCTTCCTCGATGCGCTGGATACCAATCTGCAGGCCGCCATGGGCTGAAATTGACCCTGTGGCGCCCGCCGCGTAGACTTTCTCGCGCAAAGGACGGTGCCATGAATGCTCTCGCCAAGCTCACTGTGTTGGTCGTCGTGATGAGCGCGCCGGCCCTGGCGGCAACCAGCGAGGATCCGCTCGACTCCGCGATATGGTCCGAGATCCGCGCGGCGCACCTGCCGGGCGGCGAGGTCGTGTTCGACGATCTCGTGACGCTGATCATGCCGACCGACATCGAGAACAGCAGCGACGTGCCGCTGGCGGTCAGGCTGTCGCCCGAGCTCACGGGCATCGCCGAGATCGTGGTCATCGCCGAGAACAATCCGATCCAGACCGTGGCGCGCATGATGCCGTATCGGCGTATTGCCTCGATCGGCCTCAAGATACGCCTCGAGATGTCGACACCCGTGCGCGCCGCGGTGCTCACCGACGACGGCGTCTGGCATGTCGGCTCGGAATGGGCCAACGTGCTGACGCCGGGCGGCTGCTCGGCGCCGATCGTGTTCAGCGAGGCCGGTGCTGGCGCCAGGCTCGGCGAAATCGCCATGCGCACCTATGAGCGCGACGAGGCCGACCGCCTCAAGTTCCGCATCATCCACCCCATGGAGACCGGTTTGGCCTTCACCGGCGACGGCGAGCAGATCCCCGCCTATTACATCGAATGGATCGAGATCAGCGACGCTGGGGGCAAGGTGGTGGACGTCTTCACCCAGGCCGCCATGGCGCCCGACCCGATCATCACCCTCGAGGTGCCCGAGCTGCGCCAAAGCCTGCGCATCAACGCGCGCGACAGCGAGGGCCTCGAGTTCGAAAGCCTGCGCTGAGGATCTGCAAATGTGGCGATTGCTCGCCCTCGTCCTGCTCATCGTCGCCGACCCGGCGGCGGCGCGGGGCTTGCGCTACGACCTGACGCCCGACCAGGTGGCTGACGGCGTCTACGTGTTCTGGGGCCTGCAGGAATCCTGGAACACCGACAATGGCGGCAATATCGTCAACACCGGCTTCATCGTCGGCGAGAAATCCGTGCTGGCGATCGACGCGGGCACGACGCGCTTCTACGGCGACGAGATGGTCGCGGTCATCCGCTCGGTCACGGACAAGCCGATCCGCACCGCCATCATCACCCACCACCATCCCGACCACGCCTTCGGCATGGCCCAGCTCAAGCGCGCCAATGCGGTGGTCATGATGCATCCCGCCGCCAAGG
Organism: uncultured Rhodospirillaceae bacterium; assembly: GCA_964625645.1. GTDB lineage: Bacteria > Pseudomonadota > Alphaproteobacteria > UBA7887 > UBA7887 > UBA7887. The sequence continues at coordinate 1,450 of CAZVDW010000616.1, read as the reverse complement.
CCTGGCTTTTGGGCGAGGGTCCGGCCGTGCTCGGCTTCATGGAGGTGCCCATGGGCCCGGGCTGGCTGGCCGGCACCGAGATCACCAAGCCCAACCGGCTGATCCGCAAGGCCACGACATTCGACCTCGGCGGGCGCACGGTGCAGGTCATGCCGCTGGTCGGAGGGCACACCGCCGGCGACCTGATCGTGCTCGACGACAGGACCGGCACCCTGTTCGCTGGCGACCTGGTGTTCAACGAGCGTGCGCCCACCGTGCCCCATGCCGACGTGCCGGTCTGGCTCGATCATCTGCGCACCCTGCGCGGCATGGACTGGCGGCGCCTGGTGCCGGGTCACGGCCCGCTGATCACCGATCCCGCCGCTTTCGGCCCGATGGCGGACTATCTCGAATTTCTCGATGCCCACGCCCGCGAGGCGGTGCAGAGCGGCGAGATGCTGGCCGAGACCCTGGCCGAGCCTCTGCCCGAGGAATTCCGCCAGCTGCATTCGGTGGATGACGAATACGGCCGCTCGATGCGCGACCTGTTCCGCAAATACGAGACCAGCGTGCTCGACGCCGCGGTGACGGTGAATTAATCGAGGCGCCCGGCGGGTGCCAGGTAAGGCTGCGCGATACTGAAGCTGACGCTATCCTTTGCCGAGGCATCCGGGCCCCAGAGCTCTTGCGCCGCGAAGCGGACGCTGTAAACCGCTTGGCGGCTCTTCTCGCCGAGCCGCCGTTCGACGACACCGATCTTGCCGCGCACGAATAGTGGCAGATGGGCATGGCCGACCGGCTCGATATCGCGCACCACGACGCGGTCGTCGATGGCGAAGCCTTCGTCGGGTCGCTCTTCCGCGCGCAACGCGGCGAACGCCCCGTCGAGCTCGGATCGTGTCACCAGGCCCTTTTCGAGCAAAAGCTCTTCACAGGCCGCGAGCCAGAGCTCCGCGTAATTCCGGTTGATGCTCTTGCCGTCGCCGCTGAGCACGGCCTCGGCCTTGCTGGCGTCATCCTGCGACTGCCGGAAATGCCCCGGCGCCTTGATCTCGGCACTGAACCTATCGACCCATTCGGGCCAGGAATAGTGCTCCTGCTCGAACAGCTTGATGACGATGGCGATGGCGCGGGCCGCCGCTTCGTCGGCATAAAGGGCGCCGTCGTCGTCACGCAACAGACGCTCCAGCTCGCCCGCTGATGTTGCTTCGCTCATGACCGATCCAACTGGTAATCCCAAAGGTTGAAGCTCAGGCTGTGCCTGCCGGCCGCCGCCGCGCCCCAGATATCGGGCGCCGAAAAGCGCACGCAATAGACATGCTGCAGGGTATCGTCGTCATCATGATCATGGTCGTGGCCATGGCCGACGGCCTCGGGAAAGACGAAGAGGCCGCGATCGCTCTCCACCACGCCTGTCTTGCCACGCAGGTAGAGCGGCAAATGGGTGTGGCCCTGCCTCTTGATATCGCGC
>CAZVDW010000615.1:0-1692 GCA_964625645.1 uncultured Rhodospirillaceae bacterium | reverse complement strand
CCGGACGCGACCCTGATCGTCACCGGCTGCGCGGCCCAGACCGCGCCGGAGGAATTCGCCGCCATGCCCGAGGTCGATCGCGTCCTCGGCAACCAGGAGAAGCTGGAGGCCCAAAGCTTCGCCGCCGACGAGACCGCCCGGGTCCGGGTCAACGAGTTAATGGGGGCGGACGAGGTCGCGGGCCATCTGATCGAGGGCTTCGACGGCCGCGCCCGCGCCTTCGTCCAGGTCCAGAACGGATGCGACCACCGCTGCACCTTCTGCGTCATTCCCTATGGCCGCGGGCCGAGCCGCAGCGTGCCGCTCGGCGCGGTGGTCGACGAAGCCCGCCGGCTGGTTGCTGGTGGATTCCAGGAGATCGTGCTGACCGGTGTCGATCTCACCTCCTACGGTGCCGACCTGGCCGGCGGCGGCAGCCTCGGCGGCCTGGTCACGCGCCTGCTGGCGGCCGTGCCGGAGCTTGCGCGCCTGCGCCTGTCGTCGCTCGATCCCGCAGCCATCGATGCCGCCCTGATCCGCGCCTATGGCGAGCAGCCGCGGCTGATGCCCCATGCCCATCTCAGCCTGCAGGCCGGCGACGACATGGTCTTGAAGCGCATGCGCCGGCGCCATTCGCGCAACGATGTCGTGGCGCTTTGCGAGACCCTGCGCGCGGTGCGGCCCGACATCGCCATCGGCGCCGACATGATCGCCGGTTTTCCGACCGAGACGGAGGCGATGTTCGCCAGCGGGCTCGCCCTCGTCACGGAATGCGATCTCGTCTGGGGCCACGTCTTCCCCTATTCGCCGCGCCCCGGCACCCCGGCCGCGCGCATGCGGCAGGTTGCGGGCGATGTCCGCAAGCAGCGCGCCCGCCGGCTGCGCGAGGCCTTCGCGGCCCGTCTCGCGGCCTATCTGGAGAGCCGCGTCGGTGGCGCCGAGCGTGTCCTGGCGGAGACCGCGAGCGAGGGCCGCAGCGAAGGCTACGCGCCCGTGCGCCTGGCAGAGCCCGCGACGCCGGGCAGCCTGGCCCTGAGGCCTATCGCCGGCCATGACGGCACGGCCCTGATCGCGGCATGAGCGAGACGGAGACCGGCAAAGGCGGCTGGCTGAAGCGCCTCGGCAGCGGGCTGGGGCGCTCGGCAAAGGCCTTGTCCGGCGGCATCGGCAGCGTGCTTGTCGAGCGCAAGCTCGACGCCGAGGCCCTGGAGGCGCTGGAAGAGCTGCTGATCACCGCCGACCTCGGCGCCAGCGTGGCGGCGCGCCTGGCGGGCGGTCTCGCGCGCGCGCGTTTCGACAAGGAGGCGGACGCCGATGCCGACGCGGTGCGCGGCGCCCTGGCCGACGACATCGCCGATATCCTGGCGCCGGTCGCCAGGCCGCTGCTGCTCGATGCCGCCAGGCGGCCGCATGTGGTGCTGGTGGTGGGCGTCAACGGCAGCGGCAAGACCACCACCATCGGCAAGCTTGCCAATCGTTGGCGGAGCGACGGACGCAAGGTCATGCTGGCGGCGGGCGACACCTTCCGCGCCGCGGCGGTCGAACAGCTTTGCATCTGGGGCGAGCGCGCGGGGGTGCCCGTGGTCAGCGGCAAGGCCGGGGGCGATCCCGCCGGCCTCGCCTACGACGCCCTGGCGCGGGCCCGCGCCGAGGGCATCGACGTGCTCGCCATCGATACCGCCGGGCGCCTGCACAACAAGGCCGACCTGATGG
>CAZVDW010000614.1:0-28882 GCA_964625645.1 uncultured Rhodospirillaceae bacterium | reverse complement strand
CTCAGCCCCGCGCGCCTTGATGCCGGCGACCAGCGCGCGCACCGCGGTCTGGATATTGTTCACGCCGCGGCTGCCAACGCCGATGGCAATGCTGGCGCCGGGCCTGATGGCGTCGCCGACGCCGGGCCTGTCGAACTCGGCGGTCACCGCAGCGGCCACGTCCGCCAGCGCATGGTCGTCGAAAAGCTGGCGCACCCGCGCCATCCGCGGCAAAGGCAGATCCAGCCCGCCGGCCATATTGAACTGAAGGTTCTCGAACATGTCTCAGACCCCATTCCTGCGATTGCGCGCTGGCAAGAGTCTTAAGCCAGAGGGGGCGGCGCTGTCGATGCGAAAGTGGGGGTGGAGGGTGGAGGGGCCGAGACTCACGCTTTCGGTCAGCGGCCCACAGCCAGCGCCCGCGCAGCAAAGCACAAACCCTCTGCGGCTCCGCGTGCCACCAAGATATCGGGGGCTACAGTGTTTCGTTAAGCGCTGCGCGCTTGCCAAGCCTCCCGCTCTCTCGCTCCCGCATCAAGACACCAGGAAGGCATGCGGGAGAGAGGGGAGAGAGACTTGGTTTCCGCGTAGCGGAAGATCGCACAATTATGGGGACATACAATTATGGGGACATGAAACTTATCTCGCTGATCTCAGCGCGCAATTAAGTATCATGTCCCCGGAACTCCGGAAGTATCATGTCCCCGGAACTCCAACGGTATCTCGCTGATCTCAGCGCGGCAATTAAGTATCATGTCCCCGGAACTCCCAATTAAGTATCATGTCCCCGGAACTCCCCGGAACTCCCCCCGGAACTCCCGGAACTCCACACTCGGAACTCCACACTTTCAGACCTTCTCGTAGCCTGCTGCAAAGCGAATTGCCTGCGTGTAATATGCACGCGGGAGGGACACCATGTCGAACATTCGCGAGTGGCTGAACGGGCTCGATCTGGAGCAATACGCTGAGGCATTCGAGGAAAACGAGATCGACCTCGACCTAGTCCGTGACCTGGACGATACGGCCCTTGAGAAACTTGGAGTATCAGTCATGGGCCACCGCGTGCGAGTGTTGCGCGCAGTTGCGGAGTTGGGCGATGCCGGCCCCGTTGAGGCCCACGATCATGGGCTCGTCAAGCCACCGGCAGCTGAACGTCGCCAGATCACTGTAATGTTTTGCGATCTCGTGGGCTCGACCGCGCTTTCCGAGGCGCTGGACCCCGAGGACCTGCGGAGCCTGATGCAGGCCTATCAGCAGGCGGCTGGCCAAGTGATCGAGCGCTATGAAGGCCATGTCGCGCAATATCTCGGCGACGGGTTGATGACCTATTTCGGCTGGCCGACGGCGCATGAGGACGATGCCGAGCGGGCCGTGCGTGCTGGTCTCGAGATTACCGAAACGGTGAAGTTAGTGCGAGGCGTGGCCGAGCCGCTTAAGGTGCGCATCGGCATCGCCTCAGGGCCGGTGGTGGTGGGCGAGACCGGCGCGGGCGATGCGAGCGTGCCGAAGCTCGCGGTCGGCGAAACGCCGAACCTCGCCGCCCGAGTCCAGGGCCTGGCCGGGCCCGACGAGATCGTCATCGCGCCAGCGACCCGGCGGCTGATCGGCGGCGCCTTTGCTCTCACTGACATGGGCGAGCATCATCTCAAGGGCATCGTCGAGCCGGTGCGTGCGTGGCGGGTCGCTGGCCTTATCGCCGCCAAGAGCCGCTTCGAGGCGACCCGCGGCGGGCATCTCACCCCGTTCGTCGGCCGCGGGGCCGAGCTGACTCTGCTGCTCGACAAGTGGCATCTCTCCTGCGACGGGGAAGGCCAGGTGGTGCTGCTCTCGAGCGAGCCCGGCGTCGGCAAGAGCCGCATCATGCAGGAGCTGCAATCGCGCATTGAGGCCGAGCCCCATACTCGGCTCCGCTACCAGTGCTCGCCCTATCACACCAACTCGGTACTGCACCCGATCATCGATCAGCTCACTCGCGCCGCCGGCATCAGCGCTGACGACGCCACCACCACCCGGCTCGACCGGATCGAGGCACTGGTCGGACGCGAAGGGGATACGCCGGCGCTCATCGCCGGGCTGCTTGAGGTTGATGCCTCGGAGCGCTATCCACCGCTCGCCATGAGCCCGCAGAAGCAGAAGGAGGAGACGCTCAAGGCGATCGCCGGCCAGCTGACGGCGCCCGCCGCCGAAGGGCCGGTGCTGGTGCTGTTCGAGGACGCGCACTGGATCGACCCGACGACCCAGGAGACGCTGGACCTGATCGTCCCCCAGATCGCCTCTGCGCGCGTGCTGATGCTGGTGACCTTCCGCCCGGAATATACCCCGCCTTGGCCACAGGGTCTGGGCCACGTCACCCAAGTGAACCTGTCGAGGCTCGGCCGGCGACAGTCGGCGGAGATGGTGGCGCGGGTCACCGGCGGCAAGCCACTGCCGGATGAGATTCTTGATCAGGTCGTTGCCAAGACCGACGGCGTGCCGCTGTTCGTCGAGGAATTGACCAGGACGGTAATTGAAAGTGGCGTCGTGGCGCTCGACGAGCAGGGCACCTACCGCACCAGTGCCGGGCGCGGAGCCCTCGCAGTCCCTTCCACTCTGCAGGACTCGCTGATGGCGCGCCTCGACCGGCTCAGCCCGGTGAAGGAAATCGCGCAAGTCGGTGCCTGTATCGGCCGCGAGTTTTCCTACGCGCTGCTCGCGGCCGTCGCCGATCTGCGTGACAACGAGCTTCAGGACGCGCTGCAGCAACTGGTGAATAGCGAACTTGTGTTCCGTAGCGGCTCGCCTCCCGACATCACCTACACCTTCAAGCATGCGCTCGTACAGGATGCGGCTCATGAGAGTCTGTTGAAGAGCCGCCGGCAGCAATTGCACAGCCGCATCGCCGAGGCGCTGAAGGCAATCCCCGGAAGAGTGGAGCAGCAGCCGGACCTGCTTGCCCACCACTACACCGAGGCGGCTCAGCCTGATCAGGCGATCCCCTATTGGCTGGCGGCGGGGCAAAAGGCCTTTGGCCAGACCGCCTACGCGGAAGCGCTGCGGCATATCCAAAATGGCCTGAGCCTGATGGGCTCGATCCCCGATAACAGCGACCGATCCATGCTCGAAGCGCGACTGCGCTCTCTGGAGGGCTTGGTTCACGTCGCGACGCGCGGCTACGGGGCACCGGAAGCCGGCGAGGCATTCCTGCGCGCAGAGGCATTGTGTAATGAAAATGCCGAATCACTCGCGCTTTTCCCTGTTCTCTTCGGCATCGGAACCTATCACTGGGTCAGGGGGAACATTCGAGCCGCTCTAAATGCGTATGAAAAAATGTCTTCCCTTGCGGACAAATCAAACGACGAGTCTTTGCATTTGGTCGCCGATCAGCACGTGGGTGCCGCCCTCGTAACTCATGGCGATGTGGCACGCGGACGCCTTATCGCGCGCCGTGCCATAGAAACTTATGATTTTGCAAAGCATGGCCACCTTATCGCTATGTACGGGCAGGACATCGGCGTAGGCGCGGTTACTTTTCCGAATTTTGGCGAGGCCTACCATGGTTGTTTCGGAACGGCGAGCGCCAATGCGGAAGAGGCCGTCAAGTGGGCGCTGGCAACGAACCATCCCTTCACATTAACTCTTGCGTATTCGATGGCCGGCTTGGCCTTGGCGATCATAGGTGACGCAGCAAGGGCGGACGACTTCGCGGATCGATGCCTGCGCATTGGCGAGGAGCAATACCTGCCATTTTACTCCGCCTGGGCACAGGTTGGTCGCGCAATCATACGCAGAGTCAACGGGGAGGCAGAGGCAGCTTTGCCCTTATTCGAGGAAGCGATTGCCGTTTTCGAGATGGCGGGTGGTAGCGGCCAGGCACCATTATTGCTGACAGAGGTGGCGAGAGCGACGCTGGCTGTCGGCGACTTTCATCGCACCAAGAGCCTACTCGACGACGCGGAAGCCGACGTAGAGAGCTCCGGTATGTATTTGTGGCAGCCCGGCGTGCCTCACGCTCGTGGCCTGTTGGCGGCAGCCCAGGGAGACGCCGCAGAGGCAGAGCGCCAATTCGTTTCGGCGATCGAGATCGCTCGCGGTCAGGACAATCACTTGCTTGAGCTGCGTGGGGCGCGCGATATGGCGAGGGTATGGCATGACCAGGGCAGGACCGAAGAGGCGCGTGACATTCTGGAGCCAGCCTACAGCTGGTTCACTGAGGGCTTCGAGCTGCCAGACCTAAAGGACGCCGAGGCGCTGCTGACCGAGCTGAAATAGGCGGCGCTTCCCTCTGACAAGACTGACCGACATGGGTCAGGTCGCGACCAACCGCCAGCGTCCGCATCTAGAGCATATTTCGATCATACACGATCATTTGATGGCCCGGATCGTCGCACTGGGTAGGCGCGTCGCACCGCGCGATGCGGTGCCATCGGGCAAGCGGCGCAACGCATCCAGTGCGACGATCCGGGCCATCAAATGATCGTGTATGATCGAAATATGCTCTAGTCCGTTGGTGGCGAAAGCAGACCTTCTTCCGACATTCCCGCTCGACCTCCGCGGCCGCCAAGCCCCATTCCCAACCCCGCCGCCCTTGGCTACCCTATTCGCCCCTCTCCGCCCCGAACCCGGGAACCCGCCATGGCCGCTTATCTGATCGTCCGCGCCCGGGTCGAGCCCGGCATCCACGATGCCTTCGACACCTGGTACCAGAACGAGCATCTGCCCGAGGCCTTGGCGGCGTTTCGGGCGCATCAGGCGCTCGGCGCCAAGCGGGGCTGGAGCAGCCTGGATGCGGACGTTCACATCGCCTTTTACGAATTTCCGGATCTGGCGGCGGCGCAAGCGCTGATGGGCTCGGACATTTTGCAGGGGCTGATTGCCGAGTTCGATCGGCGCTGGGGCGACAAGGCGCCGCGCACGAGGGAAATCGTCGAGCTCTCCCAGACGATCTGAGCGGAAGAGACGGGGACTAAAGAGGCGGGGACGGAGACAAAGAGGCGGGGACAGTTTTATAAAACTGTCCCCTTTTGTTTTTTGTCCCCTTTTCATTCGTCGTCGCTGGTGAGCTCCATGTCCTTGTAGATCTCGGGATCTTGCGGCTCGTAAAGGGCGCGGGTGTCGTCGTCCAGGCCGCCGAGATGATGCTGCGCCTGTTGCGGCGAGACCGCCTCCATGGTGCCGTCTTCATGCTGGATGACGACGCCGCTGGTCCGCAGGGTTTCCAGCCGGCGCGCGCGTTCCGCCTTGTCGGGCGTGCAGACCAGCATGCAGTTGCCGCAGGAAAGCTGAACGTCCCGTCCCGTGGCGGCGTAGAGCAGCGGCGCCTGTAGGGTGTGGCCGTCCATATAGGGCCTTTCGGTCCAGGCCCGGTAGGCCCTCTTCGAGGCCACTTTCAGGTCCTCGTCCCGCTTCGGAATGGGAAAGCGGCCGGGCGACCATGTCGACCAGCGTCCGGAGGGATGGAGGCCGGTGAAGCCGGCGCAGACATAGATGCAGCGGTCATAGCTGGTGCGTTCGCCGTAGCTGAACGTCTCGCCGCCCATGGTCACGGTCACGCGCTGGCGCTTGGCGTCGCGCATGAAGCCCGAGGGGCAGGCGGCCAGGCATTCCATCGAGCTGCAATCGCAGAAATTTTGCTCCGGCGGCAGGGGCTCGGTCGGTGCCAGCTCGGCCGTCGTCACCATGGTGCAGAGGTTCACGTTGGCGCCGTATTCCGCGGTCAGCACATTGCCCGAAAGGCCGAACCAGCCGACCCCGCCACGCACCGCCAGCAGGCGGTGGGAGATGTCGGGATGATACTGCCAGGGCACCGAGACCCCGTCGTTGCGATAGACCTGGTTGGCCTGGACGCCGACCGAGCGAAAGCCGCATTCCTCGAAGAACGAGGCCAGTTGCGAGGCCACGCCGGTGGCCAGGGTGTTGGTGTCGTTGTAGTTCACCTGGTGAGAGTCGCGGTCCTTCTTTGCCAGGTAGTTGCGGATCTTGTCCTGGTCCAGGGGCATGGCGAAGGTCACCGCCGACCTGGCGCCGGCCAGCACATAGTCGAGCTCGGTCGACGGCGGCCCGCCTGCCAGGGTCTCGAGCGTGGTGATACCGACCGCACAGGCGCCGCAATTCCTGACAAAGCTCTGCGCCTTCTCGGTCAGGTCCTGCGCGGTGATGTTGAGAGTAGGCTTGAGATATTCGACGCCAACCATGGCAGTTTTCCCCTCTCGGTCTTCCCCGCCAACATCGGGGAAGTGAGTCAGCATAACCGATCTTGCGCTCTTGAGCCCGGCTCGGCAAGCGGCTCGCCGCCAGCGTTTCTACGGCTGCGGCCCCCAGGGTGCGGCCAGCATCAGCTTGTTCTGCTGATCCTGGATCAGCGGCCGGAAGGCGCGTGCGAAGGTCATGAAGGCCTCGTCGTCGTAGAGCCTGGCCCAGAAGGCGCGGCGGTCGGCGTCGTCGTCGAATTTCCAGACGTGGATGATCTGGTTCAGCGCCCCGATATCGCCGGTGAAATAGCCCACCAGATTGTTCTGATAGGGCTCGATGGCCGGCCAGCCGAGGCTCTGGTAGATCTCCACCGCCTCGGCCATTTTGCCGACTTGCAGCGTGTAGGTGCGCAGCTCGTAGATCGCCATCGTCGTTGCCCTCCCGTTTGCGGTGCGGAATCCTTGACGCGCGGCGCCCATGAGTCAAGGTTAGGGCTCCGATCATCCAGCGTGGAGTGAGGCGATGGCCGATGGCGGCGTCTATACGGCCGAGCACGAGGCCTTTCGCGATTCTGTGAAGCGCTTTATCGCGCGCGAGATCACGCCCCATCACGACGACTGGGAGAAGGCCGGCCAGGTCGACCGCGCGCTGTGGAACAAGATGGGCGCCGCCGGGCTCTTGTGTTGTGCCGTGCCCGAGGAATATGGCGGCCCCGGCGCCGATTTCTCCTATTCCGCCGTGGTGCTCGAGGAGCTGGCGAAAGCCAATGCCTCAGGCCCCGGCGTGGCTGTGCATTCGGATATCGTCACGCCCTACATTCTCCATTACGGCTCCGACGAGCAGAAGCAGGAGTGGCTGCCCAAGCTGGTCAGCGGCGAGGCCGTCGGCGCCATCGCCATGACCGAGCCCGGCACGGGCAGCGACCTGCAGGGCGTGCGCACCTCCGCCATTGAGGACGGCAATCATCTCGTCATCAACGGCGCCAAGACCTTCATCACCAACGGCCAGCAGGCCGACGTGGTGATCGTCGTGGTCAAGACCGATCCCGCCCAGGGCGCCCACGGCACCAGCCTGGTGCTGGTCGAGTGCGACCGCGAAGGTTTTTCGCGCGGGCGCAATCTGGAGAAGATCGGGCTCAAGGCGCAGGACACCTCCGAGCTGTTCTTCGACGACGTGCGCGTGCCCAAGACCAATCTGCTCGGCGAGGAGGGCAAGGGCTTCGAATACCTCATGTCCGACCTGCCCCAGGAGCGCCTTATCATCGCCATTGGCGCCGTCGCCCATGCCGAGGCCGGGCTCGAATGGACGATAGAATACGTCAAGGGCCGCAAGGCCTTCGGCAAGGCCATCGCCGATTTCCAGAACACCCGCTTCCGTCTTGCCGACGTCAAGACCGAGGTCACCATCGGCCGCGCCTTCGTCGACCAGTGCCTGGAAAAACATATGAATGGCGGCCTCGACGCCACCACCGCCGCCATGGCCAAGCTGTGGACCACGGAGATGGAAAACCGCGTGCTTGATATCTGCCTGCAATTGCACGGCGGCTATGGCTATATGTGGGAATATCCCATCGCCCGCGCCTGGGCCGACGCCCGTATCGCGCGCATCTATGGTGGCACCAACGAGATCATGCGCGAGCTCATCGGCCGCTCGCTGTAACGCTCCAAGGGGAGATCAAGACATGACCGACGCTTATATCTACGACGCCGTCCGCACCCCGCGCGGCAAGGGCCGGAAGGACGGCAGCCTGCACGAGGTGACGCCGATCCGGCTCGCCGCCCAGGCCCTGACCTGGATCCGCGACCGCAACGACCTCGACACCGCCGAAGTCGACGACATCGTGCTCGGTGTGGTCGAGCCGGTGGGCGAGCAGGGCGCCGATATCGCCCGCGTCGCGGCGCTGCATGCGGATTACGACGAAAGTGTCTCCGGCGTGCAGATCAACCGCTTCTGCGCTTCCGGGCTCGAGGCCGTCAACATGGCCGCCGGCCAGGTCATGAGCGGCCAGTCCGACCTCTCCATCGGCGGCGGCGTCGAGAGCATGTCGCGGGTGCCCATGTTCTCGGGCGGCGGCGCCTGGATGGCCGACCCCGAGGTGGCCTTCAAGACCTACTTCGTGCCCCAGGGCGTCTCGGCCGATCTGGTGGCCACCAAGTACGGTTTTAGCCGCGACGACGTGGACGCCTATGCGGTGGAGTCGCAAAAGCGCGCCAAGGCGGCCTGGGATGCGGGCTATTTCGAGGGCAGCGTGGTGCCGGTGACCGACCAGAACGGCCTCACCGTGCTCGACCGCGACGAACATATGCGCCCCCAGACCAGCATGCAGAGCCTGGCCTCGCTCGACCCGTCGTTCACCGACCAGGGCGAGAAATTCGGCTTCGACGGCGTTGCCATCCAGCGCTATCCGGAGATCGAGCGCATTACGCACGTCCACCATGCCGGCAACTCCTCCGGCATCGTCGACGGTGCCGCGGCGGTGCTCGTCGGCAACAAGGAGATCGGCGACAGGCTTGGCCTCAAGGCGCGCGCGCGCATCCGCGCCTTCACCTCGATCGGCTCGGAGCCGACGATCATGCTCACCGGCCCCAGCGCCGCGGCCGAAAAGGCGCTCAAGCGCGCCGGCATGAGCGCGGACGACATCGACCTCTACGAGCTCAACGAGGCTTTCGCCGCCGTCGTGCTGCGTTTCATGCAGGCGCTCGACGTGCCGCACGACAAGATGAACGTCAATGGCGGCGCCATCGCCATGGGCCATCCGCTGGGTGCTACCGGCGCCATGATCCTCGGCACCCTGCTCGACGAGCTCGAGCGCCGCGACCAGCAAACCGGCCTGGCCACGCTTTGCGTCGGTGCCGGCATGGGCACCGCCACCATCATCGAGCGCGTCTGACATGATCGACTACGAGAGCGGCGACGGCGTCGCGGTCATTTCCTGGAACATGACCGAGCGCACCATGAACGTCATCAACGACGCCTCGTTCACGGCCTTTGCCGAGGCCGTCGAGCGGGCGCTGGACGACGAGGCGGTGAGCGGCATCATCGTCACCTCGGCCAAGCCGGACTTCCTTGCCGGAGCCGATCTCGGCTCCATGTTGCAGGCCGACGACCCGGCCGAGATGTTCGCCCGCGTGCGCGCCATCCAGCTGCTGCTGCGCAAGCTCGAGACCGGTGGCAAGCCGGCCGTCGCGGCGCTGCCCGGCACCGCCGTGGGCGGTGGGTTGGAGATCGCCTTGGCCTGCCATCGCCGCATCGCTGCTGCCAATCCCAAAGCCAAGTTCGGCCAGCCGGAAGTCACCGTCGGGCTGTTGCCAGGCGCCGGCGGCACCCAGCGCCTGCCGCGCCTGATCGGTGCCCGCGCGGCCATGCCGCTGCTGGTCCAGGGCCGCAACCTCAATGCCGACGCCGCGCTCAAGGCCGGCATTCTCGACGAAGTGGTGCCGGCGGATGGGCTCATGGACGCCGCCCGCGCCTGGCTCGCCGGCTCACCCGAGGCCTCCAACCCCTGGGACCGCAAGGGCTATCGCATTCCCGGCGGCGCCGTCTGGGGCCCCGGCGCCATGGAGACGTTCGTTGCCGGCAGCGCCATGGCGCACGAGAAGTCGCGTGGCAATTTTCCTGCCGTCCAAGCCATCATGTCCTGCGTCTACGAGGGCCTGCTGGTCGATATCGACACCGGGTTGAAGGCCGAGGCGCGCTGGTTCACCAAGCTCGCCTGCGGCCCGGTGGCCAAGAACATGATCCGCTCGCTGTTCTTCGCCATGGGCAATGCCAACAAGCTCGGCAACCGGCCCAAGGACGTCGAGCGTCAGGCCTACGACAAGGTCGGCGTGCTCGGCGCCGGCATGATGGGCGCGGGCATCGCCTATGCCAGCGCGATGGCGGGGCTCGATGTGGTGCTGCTCGACACCGACGCGGACCTTGCCGCGCGCGGCAAAGCCTACAGCCAGGGCCTGCTCGACAAGCGCGTCTCGCGCGGTCGCATGAGCGCCGACGCGCGCGATGCCGTAGTGGCACGTATCCACCCGACCAGCGATTTCGCCGATCTCGCCGGCTGCGAGCTGGTGGTCGAGGCGGTGTTCGAGAGCCGCGCCATCAAGGCCGATGTCACCGCCAAGACGGAAGCCGTCATCGCCGAGGACGCCATCTTCGCCTCCAACACCTCGACCCTGCCGATCACCGGCCTGGCCGAGGCCAGCGCGCGGCCGGCCAATTTCATCGGCCTGCACTTCTTCTCGCCCGTCGACAGGATGCCGCTGGTCGAGATCATCCGCGGCGAAGCGACCAGCGACGAGACCCTGGCGCGCGCCATGGATTACGTGCAGCGCATCCGCAAAACCCCCATCGTGGTCAATGACAGCCGCGGCTTCTACACCAGCCGCGTCTTCGGCACCTACGCGCGGGAAGGCATGGCCATGCTGGCCGAAGGCATCGCCCCGGCCTTGATCGAGAACGCCGGGCGCATGGCCGGCATGCCCGTCGGCCCGCTCGCGGTCAGCGACGAAGTCTCGATCGAGCTCATGCACAAGGTTGCCGTGCAAACCAAGGCCGATCTCGGCGAGGCCTACAAGCCGCCCGTCGGCGAGGACGTGATGGAGGCCATGGTCGCCAAGCTCGGACGCGCGGGCCGCAAGGCCGGCGGTGGCTTCTACGAATACCCCAAGGACGATCGCAAGCGCCTCTGGCCCGGACTCGCCGGCACCTTCCCGCTGGCGGCCGATCAGCCCGACGTGGAGGAGGTCAAGGAGCGCCTGCTCTACGTCCAAGCCATCGAGACCGCCCGCTGCGTCGAGGAACGCGTTTTGACGAACGCGGCGGATGGCGATATCGGCTCCATCCTCGGCTGGGGCTTCCCCGCCCATACGGGCGGCACGCTGTCGCTGATCGACATGGTCGGCGCGGCCGATTTCACCGCCGCCTGCGACCGCCTCGCCCAAGCCCACGGCCCCCGCTTCACCCCGCCCAAGCTGCTGCGCGACATGGCCGCAATAGGCGCCCGCTTCCACGACGACAGCAAGCTCGCGGCTTGAGGGTGGCGTCCCGCGCGCTACCCGCCTAGACTGTGGCGGCAGGGTGCCTGAAAGCCTGACATGTGGCGCCCGTGAGTTGCGGGGCTGGGTTCGGTGGAAATAGAGATTATTGTCGCGATTATCGCTGCAGGCGCCGTTATTGCGGCTGCCCTTATTGCCTTGATCCCGAAGTTCCGCGGCAAGAACGGGAATGGCGAAGGCAGCAACACGGCAGTCGCCAGTGGCCAGGGCAGTGCCTCGGGCGCCGGTGTCACGGCCGGGGACGACAGCCGCCAGATCGTCTCCAGCGGCCCGGTTACGATTCATGAGCGCGACCCGGTAGTTGGGCAAGCGATCGCTGGCCTGTTAAAGGAAAATGAGGCAAAGAATCGGCAACTTGAAGCCAAGGATGAACAACTGGCGGCTAAAGACAGGCAGATCGAGAAACTTCAGAAGCTTGTACCCAGCGGCGACCAGGAAGCCGCGATCACGGAAGCCATTGAGGCACTGCCCGAACAGTCCGACATCGCCGGCGGCGAGGAACGGATCGAGCGCGCCTTGCGGCTGGCCGCCAAGGGCGATGCTCGCCAAGCGGAAGCGATCTTCCAGGACGTTCTCGACCGCGAGGCCGCGGCCGGTGCCGAGCACAACAAGACGGCAGCGGCGGCAGCGCGCCACATGGGAAATCTGGCCTATCTGCGAGACACGGCCGCTGCGATAGCGGCCTTTCGCCGCGCCACCGAGCTGGATCCGGACGATCTTGAGAGCTGGTATTGGCTGGCGGACCTAGCGTTACTCGGCGGCGACCGAGGTCTCGCACGTGTTGCGTATGAGGCACTCGGCAATCATTCCCGGATCGCTCAGAACCAGCGGTACATGATGGTGTCGCGCGTGGGCGTGGGCGATATTCTCCGCCTCGGCGGCGACAGTGTAGGTGCGCTCACCGCCTTCCGCGAGGCCCTCGCCATTGCGGAGCGCCGAGCCTCGGCTGAGTCCAACAATGCCCAACGGCAGCGCGACCTCTCGGTCTCGCACAACAGGATCGGCGACGTGCTGCGCGACCAGGGCGATGTCGGCGGCGCCCTGGAGAGCTATCGCGCCGACATGGCGATCGCCGGGCGCCTGGCCGCTACAGATCCCGACAATGCCGAATGGCAGCGCGACCTCTCGGTCTCCCACAACAAGATTGGCGACGTGCTGCTTGCCCAAGGCGATCCCGGCGGCGCCAAGGAGAGCTATGGCGCCGGCATAGCGATCAGCGAGCGCCTGGCCGCTGCCGATCCCGACAATGCCGAATGGCAGCGCGACCTCTCCGTCTCGCACAGCAATATCGGTGAGGTGCTGGGCGCCCTAGGCGATCTCGGCGAAGCGCTGGAGCGTTATGGCGCCGGCATGGCGATCGCCGGGCGCTTGGCCGCGGCCGATCCCGGCAACGCTCAGTGGCAGCGCGACCTCTCCGTCTCGCACGACAAGATCGGCGAGGTGCTGTTTGCCCAGGGCGATCTTGGTGCCGCTCTGGAGAGCTATGGCGCTGGCATGGCGATCAGAGAGGGGCTGGCCGCGGCCGATCCGGACAATGCCGAATGGCAAACGGACGTGGTCGCATCATGCGGCAAGATGGGGCGATTGCTGCTTGAGGATGAGGCGACCTGGGCCGAGGCTGCCGGCCTGTTCGAGCGCGGTCTTGCTATCTTGCGTCCATTGCATGAGGCCGGAAAGTTAGTTGACTATCAGATGTCGTGGATCGAAGCCATGGAAAACGATCTCGCCAAGGCCCGCGGCGAAACACCCGACCCTTAACCCCCCAACACCCGGTCTATCGCCGGCAGTGCCGTGGCCAGCTCGGCGGCGACGCAGCGGTCGCGGATGGCGGCAAGCGCGTCGCGGGTGGCGTCGCTGGGGCTGCGGGCGTGGGCGGCGAGCGCGCGGGCGCGGGCGATTTGCAGCTCGCACCAGGGCAGGGGCTCGGCACGGGTATAGGCTTCGAGGCGGTCGGCCTGGCGCTCGACCTGATCCCAGTCGCCGCGCCGGGCGTAGATCTCGACCGCCTCGCGCATGAACCAGAGATAGTTGTGGCTGACGCAGCCGGCATCGAGCGCCGCCTCGGCCTCGGCCAGCAGGGCATCGGCCTTGTCTCGATCATCCGTGACCAGGGCCGCGACGCCGAGGCAGAAGGGGCCGAAAAAGGTCATGGCCGTGGCCCGCGTTCCGCTCATCGCGCGCTCGATATAGTCGCGCACGGTGGCGGCATCGCCCGCGTACCAGGCCAGACGCGCCACCATGGCGGCGGCCTGGGCATCGAAACTGGAAGCGCCGGCGCGCTGGCTCAGCTCCAGGGCACGATCCAGCGCGGCCCGGCTTTCGTCTTTGCGCCCGCGCTCGACGGCGACATAGCCGGCCAGCGATTCCGCGAGAATGTGCGGGCGGTGGGCGTTGAGCCGCCGCGACAACTCGACGCAGGCCAGCGCGCTGGCCTCGGCCTGGTCGGGGCGGTTGAGGTAAAGCGCGGTCCAGCCGACCATGTGCAGATTGCTGGCCTGGATCTCGTCGAAGCCCTCGCGCTCGCAAAGCGCGACGCAACGCTTGAAGTAGTCATGCCCCGTGGCCATGCGGCCGGCGGCATAGGCGGCGTCGCCGAGGCCGCTATAGGCGCGCGCTTCCATTTCGGCCGAGCCCCCTTCGCGGGCATATTTCAGCGCCTTCTCATGCTCTTCCCGCAGGCCGTCGACCTTGCCGAGTGCGAAATAGACGTTGCCGCGCGAATAGTGCACACGGCCGCGCTCGGCGGGATCCTCGTGTTCGCCAGCTATGCCTTCGGTCCAGTCGAGCACCTCCAGGGCTTCGTCGAATTGATCGAAAGTGCGCAGGGTCATGGCCAGATCGACGCCGATATTGACCTGCCAGCGAATGCGCTCGGCATCGTCGGTCCAGGCTTGCGCGGCGTCGCGGCCGGCGCGGAAATGTGCAACCGCCTCGGTATTGGCGGCGCGTGCGGCTGCTGCCGCACCCGCCTGATGCCACAAGGGCACGGCGCGGGCGATATTGTCGGCGGCACCGTAATGGTAGGCGAGCAATTCCGGCTCGGCGTCGCCGGACTGTTCCAGCTCCTGCGCGATGCGGCCATGGAACTCGCGTCGGCGGCTGATCAGCAGCGAGCCGTGCGCCGCGTCCTGCACCAGGGCGTGTTTGAAGGTATAGACCGCGTCGGCCCCGTGGCCACGGCGGAAGACAAGCTCGCTTTCCACCAATTGCGCCAAGGCATCGCCAAGCTCGTTGCCCTTGACGGGCGAGACCGCCTCGAGCAGGCGATGCGGGAAGATACGGCCGATGCAAGCCCCGATCTGGGCGATTTCCTTGACCGGCGCCAGGCGGTCGAGCCGCGCCATCAGCGAATCCTGCAAGGTCGCGGGGATGGCAAGCTCGGGCAGCGAGCCGCCGAGCTCCCAACGGTCTTCGTGCTCGCGCAGCTGGCCCGATTCCAGCACCGTCTTGGTCAACTCCTCGACGAATAGCGGCACGCCGTCGGTTTCCGCCACGATCTGGTCGAGCACGGCATCGGGCAGGGCCTTGCCGCCGGTTACGCGCGCCACCATCTTCGCCGCCTGGCGGCGCCCGAGGCGAGTCAGCGAAAGCGCCGTCACGTCGCCGCCGCCAAGCCAGCGCGGCTGGTATTCGGGCCGGAAGGTGATGACCATCAGCAGCGAATGCTCGCGCGCATGGCTAATTGCGAGGTCGAGCATTTCCTCCGAGCTGTGGTCGATCCAGTGTGCGTCCTCGATGATGAACAGCACCGGGCGTTGCCGGGCGAGGCCGCCGATCTGTGCGGCAAGCAGCTCGCGCAGGTGCTGCGCCTGGCGCTCGGCGGACATATCGATCGCTGCGTAGCGGTCGCTGTCGAGCGACAGCATGGCAGCGACAAAGGGCGCGGTTTCCTCGACATCGCCGCTTTCCCTCAGCAACACCTCCATCTTGTCGAGGCGCGCCTCGATGCTGTCATCGCGCTCGAAGCCGGCGGCATGCACGAACTGCTCGATCACCGGGTAGAGCACCGAATTGGTATGAAAGGGCGAGCACTGGTAGCGCAGGCGGATCGGATCGTCTTGCGCCGTGGCGCGGATCAGCTCCTCGGTGATGCGGCTCTTGCCGATCCCAGGCTCGCCCGACAGCAGGACCACCTGGCCTTCGCCGTCCTTGGCGATTCCCCACTTGTCGAGGATCAGCGAGGCCTCCGCCTCACGTCCCACGAAGGGCGTCAGGCGCGAGCCGCGCGATGCCTCGAAGCGGCTTTGCCCGGTGGCAAGCCCGCCGACACGCCAGGCGGATACGGTCTCGGCGATGCCCTTGAGGGCCTGGTCGCCGAGCGCATCGAGCGCGAAGGTGTCGCCGACGAGCCGCCGCGTCGACGGGCTGATGACAGTTTCATCCGGTCCGGCAAGCGTTTGCAGGCGGGCCGCCAGGTTGGGCGTCTCGCCGACCGCCGCATTGGGTACCGAGGCGTCGCCCGCGCCGGTCTCGCCGACCACCACGGGGCCGGTGGCAATGCCGATGCGCACGGCGAGCGGCCTCTGGGATTTCACCTCGTGCACGGCGACGACGATGTCGAGGCTGGCGCGCACGGCCCGCTCGGCATCGTCCTCATGGGCTCTCGGCCAGCCGAAATAGGTCATCAGGCCGTCGCCGAGATATTGTGCGACGTGGCCGCCATAGCGCTCGATCACCCTGCCGGCCGCCTTTTGATAGGCCCGCATGATCTCCCGCAGCTCCTCCGGATCGAGGGCTTCGGACAATGCGGTGGAGCCGACGAGATCGCAGAACATCACCGTGATCTGCCGGCGCTCGGCATCGCGGGCGCCTGAGGCCGCCGGCGCGGCAACTCCCGCCTCGATCGCCTTGCGCAAGGTCTTGCGCGGGCCCATGGGCAAACCGAGGCTCTTGAGGTCGGCCTCGTCGAGGTCCGCCAGGTGCTCGAGGTCGAGCTGCTCGGCCTCGAAAGCCGCGGCATAGTCGCCGAGGCCTTGCGCTTCGAGCCAGTCCCGCAAGGCGCTCATTCGCCGGCTTCCGGCTCGGCCAGGCCCGAGCGCCCCACGGCCACCTCGGGGCCGCGCTGACCGCCGGGCGGTGTCGGGCGGTAATGGGCCGGCGCCGCCTCGCCGCGGGCGACGCGCGCGCGAGCCTCAGCGGGCGTCTCGATCAGCGCCGCCGCGGCCAGGGCCTGCTTGCGCATGACGGGTTGGGCGTTGGTGTCGTCGGGAACAGGCATGGCGCTGGCGGGATAATAGGCGATCTTCTGTTTGTCCGGATCCATCGCCTTGTCGGGCTCGATGTCGCGCTGGTTGGTGCCCGCGCGGGGCTCCACCGCAACGCCGTCGCGCGACCATTCGAGATCGCGCCACCACTTCTTGACGAGGTTGCGCCGGCCATTGCCGACCTTGTCGTCGAGGCGTGCGATCCAGCGCCGGCTGGCCGGCACGTGGATCGCCAGCCACAGCATCAGGCGGTGGCCGAGCAGGCCCTCGTGGTTATAGGGGCAGGTCTTCATGCAGCGGCCGCAGGCAGCGCCCTTGGGATTGGTCAAGCGGTAGCGGGCGCAGCGCTCGACATCGGGCTTCCAGGTCTCATAGCCGTTGAACATGATCTTGGGTCGCGCCGGGATGGCGGAGCAGGGGCATTCGCGGGCACATTTGTTGCACTTTGCGCACATGTCCTGCAGGCCGAAGTCGATCGGCCGATCGACGGCCAGCGGCATGTCTGTGGTGATCACGGCCGATTTGAAGCGCGGGCCGACAAAGGGATTGAGCACCAGCTCGCCGATGCGGCTGAGCTCGCCGAGGCCGGCACCGAGGATCAGGGGTATATGCAAGACCTCGCTATCGATATTGGTTTGCGACCGCGCCGAGTGGCCGAGTCGGCGCAGGTGCTCGGCGATCACGCCCGTCACTTCGGCACCGCGCATATAGCCACGCATCGATTGCGTGCCGCTGATCCAGTCGTCGCCGCTGGCGCCTTCCATGGTCTCGTAGCCCTGGTCGATCAGCAGCACGATGGCGTAGGTGTGGTGGGGGGTGATCGGTGTGCCGTCCTCGCCATGGGAAAACCAGGCATAGTCGGGGATGCGGCAGATACCGGCGAGGTCGGTGCCCATCCAGTAACAGAGTGCCTTGACCGCCCTGGCGTTGGCCTCGGCATCGCCGCCTTGTGGGGTTTCGGCGGCCTCGCCGTCCTGCAGCGGCACCATGGCGCCCTGCATGCTTCGCATGGCAAAGGTGAAGGGGTGCTTGACGGCGAAGCGGGTGCGCTCGGCCCGTGCCTTGTCGCCGAGGTCGCCGCGCAGCGCACGCTCGAAGAAGGCGGCGCGTTTCGAGACGCGCGGCACCTCGTCGTCGAGGATCAGGGTGGTGGGCGCGGCAACGCTGCGGATGCGCTCCATGGCATAGCGGCTCATATGGGCCGGGCGGCGGCGCTCGGCGCGCCGCGCCAGCTCGGGGTAGGAGCCGCCGCGGCCAAGCCAGAAGCCGAGCCCGCGATCCCCGCGCCGTGCCGCCGCCAGGGGCGCGTCGGGCGCCAGCGGCATCTCGGTGGTCACCACGGCGGTGGCGAAGCGGTTGCCGATGAACGGGTTGACCAGCTTGCCGCCGTGGCGCTCGCCGAGGCCCGAGCGGACCACCAGAACATCCTGGTTGACGTCGCCGCCGTGGCGCGAATGCGCCCGCGCCGACCAGCCGAGATTGCGGATATAGCCGGCCAGGACGTTGGCGATCTCGAGCGCCCGCAAGGCGCCGGCGGCGGCATCCGCGCCCGCCGTCCAGTCGTGGGCGAGGTTGCCCGCCTCGACGGGCCGGCCATGCTCGACCATCACCACCACGGCATTGGCGTGGTAGGGGGCGAAGGCGTTGCCGTCGGCGTCGTTGGCGTACCAGGCGGAGGTGGGCAGGGAGCAGCAGGCCATCATGCCGGCGTCGAGGAAGTATCCGCCGGCCTTGAGATCGTTGGCGATTTCGACCGCGTCGAGGGCGATGGGCGCGCGCTCGCCGGCCGCCAGGCCATCGCTGAACTGCAAGAAAAGGTCAAGGTAGCGGGTCAGCACCGCGGCCAGGCCCGAGGGCGCGGCGGGCGGTGTCGGGCGTGGCGGGCGGACGCCCTCGACCTCGGCTGCCGGCAACGGCGCGCGCGCCAGGCGCTCGAGCGGAAACGGCCCGAGATGAAACGCGCGCTCTTTGTTCGAGAAAATCTTCACCGGCACTCACCCCGCGGCGAGTGTACGACATTAATCCAGGTTAAGGAGCGAAAACCTGGCCCGTGCAGTCTCTTGGCGATGGGAAACAGGGAGGGCAAAACATGGACTCCGCCGAGACTCTTTATCTGATCCTTATCCTGGCCGCCTTCAGCGCTTTCGGCCTGACGCTGGCCTGGGCCAATCACAAGGTGCCCGGCCGGAATTAGGCGCTTTCGCGCGCACTCGCCAGCACGTGGCCGGCGTAAATCTCGCGCAGGCGCGTCTTGAGCACCTTGCCGGTCGGCGTGTGCGGCAACTCGTCGGTGAACACGACCTCGTCCGGCAGCCACCACTTGGCGACCTTGTCGGCGAGATAGGCCATCACCTCGTCGGCGCTCACCGCCGAGCCTGCGGCGCGCACCACCACCAATAGCGGGCGCTCGTCCCATTTGGGATGGTAGAGCCCGATGACCGCGGCCTCGGCCACGCCGTCATGGCCCATGGCCGCGTTCTCGAGCTCGATCGACGATATCCACTCGCCGCCCGACTTGATGACGTCCTTGGCGCGGTCGGTGATCTGCATGCGACCCACCGCGTCGAGGGTGGCGATATCGCCGGTCGGGAACCAGCCTTCGCCGTCCATCATCTCGCCGCCCTCGGCCTTGAGATAGCCCTTGGCGATCCAGGGGCCGCGCACCATCAGCTGGCCCGAGCTTTCGCCGTCGCGCTCCAGCTCCACGCCGTCATCGCCGACCACGCGCATCTCGACGCCATAGATGGTGCGGCCCTGCTTGAGCTTGATGGCGCGGCGCTGGTCGGGCGGCAGCGCGTCCTCGCCGGCCCGCAGGGTGCCGACCGAGCCCAGCGGGCTGGTCTCGGTCATGCCCCAGGCGTGCAGTACCTCGACGCCATAGTCCTCCTCCAGGGTGCGCAGCATGCTTTCGGGGATGGCGGTGCCGCCGATCACCGTGCGCTCGACCGTATCGATACGCTTATCGTTAGCCTGCATGTAGTTGATCAGACCCAGCCACACCGTCGGCACGCCGAGCGCGATGGTGACGCCTTCGGCCGCGATCAGCGCATGCAGCTTGTCGCCGTCCATGAAGGGGCCGGGATAGACGATCTTGGCGCCCGCCGCGGCGCAGGCATAGGGCGTGCCCCAACAATTGGCATGGAACATGGGCACGATGGCAAGCAGGCAATCCTTGTTGCGGATGGCCAGGGTCTCCGCCCCGAGAGCGCACAGCGTATGCAGCACGGTCGAGCGGTGGCTGTGGAGCACGCCTTTGGGATTGCCCGTGGTGCCCGAGGTATAGCACAGCGAGGACGCCGTGTTCTCGTCGAAATCGGGCCAGTCGAAAGCCGGTTCCTCGGCCGCCAGCAGGGTCTCGTAGCAGAGCGCGCCGGGCAGCGCCGTCTCGGGCATCTCGTCTTCGTTGCACAGCAGCACGAAGGTCTTGATCGAGGTCAGCTCGCCCGCGATGCCCTCGACCAGCGGCACGAAGGTGAGGTCGAGAAACAGCACGCTGTCCTCGGCATGGTTGGCGATATAGACGATCTGCTCGCCGAACAGGCGCGGGTTGATGGTGTGGCAGACCGCGCCGATGCCGGGCACGCCGAAATAGATCTCGAAATGGCGGTGCGTGTTCCAGGCGATGGTGGCGACACGGTCGCCCTCGGCCACGCCGAGCCGCTTGAGCGCATTGGCCAGCCGCTGGGTGCGGGCATGGGTCTCGCCGTAATTGGTGCGATGGATCGCGCCGTCGGTGAGGCGGCTGACGATCTCGCGATCGCCGTGATTGACAGCCGCATGCCTGAGCAGCGACGAGATCATCAACGGCGTGTCCATCATCAGACCGCGCATGGCCTCTCTCCCTTGTCGTTCGACTGTCGATCTACTGGAATATCGGCGGCTTGCCGCGCACGCTGATGCGCCAGACTAGGCGCTCGCTGCCGGGGCCGTCGGGCAGGCCGATGGGGGTCGCGGCATGCAGGGTCATCTGGGTGTCCCACATGGCGATGTCGCCGACCTCGTAGGCGTGCTCGTAGACATATTTCCCCTGGGTGACATGGGCTTTCAGCTCGGCGATCAGCGCCAGCGCCGCGGCGTTCGCCATGCCCTCGATGCCGTAAGCCGTGCCCGCCACCGCGTAGAGCGCCTTCTCGCCCGTCACCGTATGCCGGCGCACCAGACGGTGCGGCACCGGCGGCACTTCCGCGGCCTGGCGCGCGGTGACCCGGGCGATGCCGAGCTCGCCGTCCTGGCCCGAGGTGGCGCCGTAGAAATGCCTGGCGACGAGAGCGTCGAGGCGGGCGCGCGTCTCCTCGTCGAGATCGTCATAGGCCGCCTTCATGTCGGCCACGCGGGTCTGGCCGCCGACATCCGGCATATTGCGCGCATAGAGCATGGTCGAGGTCGCCGGATCGGCATCGTAGGACTGGTCGGTGTGCCAGAAGGCGGCGGCGTTGCGGCTGATATCGTCCTTGGCCCATTCCGTGGTGTTGCCGAGCGCCATCATCTCGGGAAAATCGGGCATGCGCGCGGTGTCGACCACATGCGGGATCGGCGCCCCCCATTGGCGCCCGAAGGCGAGATAGGCGTCCTTGCCGCAGTCCTGGCTCTTGATGACGATGACGCGCTTGTCGTAAAGCGCTTGCGCCAGGGCGCGGAAAGTCTCGTCATCGACGCCGGCCGCCACGTCCACCCCATGCACCGCCACGCCGAACGGCCCGTCTAGCGCCGCGAAACTCACCATGCCAAGCTCCCGTCCTTTGACCGCCACTCCCGCCGAAGCGGCCATTCTCCGCAGCCCGCACGCCGCCGTCAATCCGCCATTCCCGGCCGCGCCGGCGGCACCGATTCGCCGTATGTCACTTTCTGGTGACAGATAATGGAGACATTATGTAGCAGTATCGAAGACATCTCGCGTTATTTTCTGGCTTGATTTCAGTATATTGGGAGTTTTCTCCCAAAACTCGCCCCCGATGGGTTGATGCGATGACGTAAATCCCCATATTGGGACGGTGCAAAGAAATTTTTGTTGCCATCCCCAATTGAAAGGCGCAACAATGTTTATGATGACCAGGCCGGTCGGCGAAATGAGCAGCAACAAGATCGAGGATGTGGCACTGGTGCAGGCGGCACTGAAGCAGATCAGGGGCAGGAACGGCCGGCCGTTGTGGCCGGGGCCGATCGACGGCAAGACCGGCACGCGCGACATCGACTCGCTGTCGGCCGCCATCGCCGGCTTCGAGAGCAAGGCCAATTTGCGCCTCACGGGGACCCTGGCGAACAGCGGCAATGCCTTCAACGCCCTCGGGCGCGGCTTGCCGACCAACTACAAGGACATGCACGGGGTTCCCGGCACCAATATCGTCGCCGGGCACGTCGCGCGCAAACGGCCCAAGCCCGATGGCGGGGTTAGCGAGCTGGCATTGCCCGAGGCCCTGGCCGCCGACCTGCTGGCTCTGGTGCGCCGCCTGGAGAAAGCGCTCAACTATCTGCCGACGGTGCGCGCGGACGGCGCCGATGCCAACGGCCACGACAAGGTCACGGTCGATCTCGGCCTGCGCTTCCTCGACCCCCAGGGCCGCATCCCCGGCAAGACCGCGCCTGTGCCGCAGGTGATCCAGCGCCTCGTTGATACCGCCGTCGGCGGTTCGCAGCGTTTCAAGCTCTCGCAGATGCAGGGCGCCCAGTTGACGTTGGTCTCGACGGATACGCAGTCCTTCCCTGCCGCGCGTCTGGCCGGCGGCTCCAACGCCTGGCCCGTGTTCACGGGCTCGGTCGGCAAAGGCGGCGGCAATGCCATCCATGACGTGGCGGCCTTGCAGGCGGCGCTGGCCAATATCACCACGCCGGGCGCCTCTGATCCGTTCTGGGAGGGCAAGGTCGATGGCAGGGCAAGCAACGATCTCAACGCGGCTTTGTCCGCCTTCCAAGCCGCTGCCGGCCTCGATGCGACAGGCACCGTCAAACCCGGCGATGCCAGCGTAAAGGCGCTGTCGGCGCTGCTGCCGAGCGAGCTCAAGGGGCTGCGCGGAGTGCGCGGCATGCCATTGGCCTATATCGATCGGCAGGTCGGGCCGGCGGCGGTTCCGCTCGCGCAAGTGCCCGAGGATTTGCGAGTGCCCCTGACCAGGCTTGCCGCCACGGTCGAGCAGCGCTTCGGCCTCGCGCTGACGCTGCGTGCCATGCCGCGTGAGGTGTTCAACGATATCAAGATCGAAATGAGCCTCGGACATGGCGCATTCCTCGATGCATCTGGCAACGCGCTGCCGGCGCTCGAAACGCCGACGCCGACCCGCGATGCCTTGGTCGATATCCTTGCCGAATATCCGCCGCTCGCGCTCGATCGGGACGCGCCGCCGGGGCGCCTGGTGCTGCGACTGCCGCGGGCCGCTGTGGGTGACATCGAGCATGTGAACAACGACGTTTTCGCACTCTACGATACGGCATCGTTTCTCGTCGGCAGGCCACTGGGCTTTCCGGCAGGCGAATACATCGGCGGGCATCTCTTCATTGTTGCCGGTGCGCGATACATCGGCGATCCCGAAGCCAGCGTTTACTCCTATGCCCGCACCGGGACGGTCTTGCGACGCCTCGAATCAACCCTCTACATGTTGAAGGGAACGCGTATCGAAATTCCACAAAAACTCTTGGGCCGAGTTGACGATGAATTCAAAGATGACTGGTCAGAGACCACACATCGCGACGACGTGGCGTTCTGGGAGAGCCTGGCAGAGGCGGGCAATGCAAACAAAAAATGGCCATTGCCGGCGGAGGTATCACCAATCTATGCCGAGGCAACGGAAGTGCGCTGGCTTGCCGAGAATCTCGTTATGGATCAGGCATATGCCCTGTTGGTGGTAAGCGACCTCGTTGCCAACAGCAATTCCGCGGCGCAGGCGATCGCCAACCAAGCCAATACACGCGGAGAAGTTCCGCTGCCCGAAAGTCCCGGCATTGTCGGCTATCTTGGTGCCGGCAATTGGGACCTCATCAATTTCGGCGACCAGTATCCATGACGCGCGCCACGCCGACAGCATGGAAATGGATCGGGCGTTTGCTGGCGGCGCTCATCATCCTGTTGGGCGTCGCCTTCCTTGCGGCCATGATCTACGTGGACTATTTCGTCGGGCACGATACCTTCACCGAAGGTTCGGCGTACGGTTTTGTTGTTGGGGCAACGAAGAAAGAATCCTTTGAACACCTCCAACGACATTATTCCGACAGGCAAATTTCCATTGTCGGGAATTTCATCCCGGGAGCGCCATCAAGTTTCTCTTTGGACGACGTGAATGCGGAAGGCTTCTTGATGGACGCGGATTTGTGGTACTTTCACCCGGATGGTGAGCGATACCTCACCTTCAAGATATTCTTCCGAGACGGAAAGCTCATCGAGATTTACCGAGGATGGGGCGAGTTTGAGGGATTTTGATCGGTGCAAGCATTGCCAAAGGAGTGGATTTGCGCGGGCGCGTCGATAATTCTAAGAGCAACCGTGCGTAAGACATGATGCTTAAGCCCAAGCTCCTGCTTTGCCGTTCCAGATCATGCCCATGAACCCGATAGCGAACGGATCGCCTTCCAGAAGATACGCTGCGCTTGGCAGACGGGGTCCGAACAAGATCGAGGACGTGGCAGTGGTGCAGGCGGCACTGAAGCAGATCAAGGGATCGAACGGGCGGCCGCTGTGGCCGGGGCCGATCGACGGCAGGAACAGCACGCGCGATATCGACTCGCTGTCGGCCGCCATCGCCGGCTTCGAGAGCAAGGCCAATCTGCGCATCACCGGCACCCTGGCGAACAGCGGCAATGCCTTCAACGCCCTCGGGCGCGCCCTGCCGACGAATTACAAGGACATGCACGCCATCCCCGGCACCAATATCGTGGCGGGACATGTGGCGCGCAAGCGGCCGAAGCCGGATGGCGGTGTCGGCGCGCTGCCGTTGCCCGAGGCCCTGGCCGCCGATCTCGGCCGTATGGTCTCCCGGCTCGAGGCAGGGCTCCACCGGCTGCCGGCGGCGAGCTCGTTCATGGTTCCGGTTCCTCAGCAATCTCGCCAGCCAAGGCGGCGGGGAATTTCGATCAACGTCTTCGGGTCCGAAGCGGAATACGAAGATGCTATTGAGAAGACCGTGAACCGTCGGAAACCGGCTTGCCGCGGCGACCGCCACATTGGCTGTATCGGCGAGCGCCCGCAAAGGCCTACCGGGTCGGGCGGTCCGTCGATATGATGGACAAGAACGCTGTCTGGGCGCGACGGGCGCGCTGACAAAAAGACACAATCAGAGAGGATTTTGAACATGCCGAAGGATGGAGCAGAGCCCCCGATCCAGGCAGCATTGATCGATGGCAAGTGGGTGGACGGCTCGGCGGGAACGTTCGAGGTTCGATCCCCGCATTCGGGTGGACTCTTGCATAATGTCGGCAAGTGCTCCACCGCCGATATCGATCTGGCCGTTGCCTCGGCGAAGGCCGCTCATCCTGGTTGGGCCGCCATGCCGGTCATCGAGCGAGCGAAGATCATGCGGCGAATTCATGGCCTTTTTCTGGAAAAGGCGGAACCGATCGCCCAGATGATTACCGCGGAGATCGCCAAAACGATCACCGATGCGCGTGAGGAAGTGTTCGAGTATGCCGCCCCGTCCTGGGGCAAGGCCGCCGAGGAGGTGTTGCGCCATCGCGGCCTGTCTTTCCCGTCCACCCAGGAGCAAACCACCAATAAGCGCCTGGTGCTCAGCCATCGTCCGCTTGGCGTTGTCGCGGCGATCACACCTTACAATTTCCCCACCGACATCTCGTCGATCGCCCTGGCCCATATTGTCGCCGCCGGCAATACCGCGGTCTGGAAGCCATCGGAATATGCCGCCGTGTCCTGCGCCATGCTGGCCGACCTGTTCATCGAAGCCGGGCTCCCCGAAGGCGTTATCAACGTCGTTCAGGGACAAGGCGAAGCCGGGGCCGCGCTTGTCGAGCACACTGACGTGAATGGCATCTTCTTCACCGGATCGACCGCGACCGGGCGCACGATCGCCGCCAAGGCGGCGCTCCGGCCGCACCTGTTGGAGCTCGGTGGCGACGGTCCTTTCATCATCCTTGCCGATGCCGATATCGATGCCGCGGTCGATGGTGCCATGAACGGGTGTTTCTATTACACCGGACAGGTGTGCACCTCGGCCGAACGGCTTCTGGTTCATGCCGATATCTACGATGAATTCGTCGAAAAATTCAAAGCCCGGACCAAGCAGCTGAAAATCGGCGATCCCGCCGCGGAAGACACCGAGATGGGGCCGCTTTGCAACGAGACGACTTTGCGGCGCGTCGTCGAGCATGTGAATGATGCGTTGGCCAAGGGGGCGGTGATCGAACAAACCGGGCCCGAGGAGGGGCTCTATTATCCGGCGACGGTGCTGACCGGGGTGACCACCGACATGGTGATCGCCCAGGAAGAAACCTTCGGCCCGGTCGCTCCGATCATCAAGGTGAATTCGGCGGATGAAGCCATAGAGATCGCCAACTCAAGCGACCTCGGCCTCATTGCCTCGTTGTGGACCAGGGATCTGGCAACCGCTTGGCGCGTCGGAGAGGCCCTGCCGCATGGCTCCGTCAACATCAACGAGACCAGTAACTATTGGGATCAGCTGGCGCCCTTCGGCGGCGCCGGAAACAGCGGGGTCGGGCGCGAGCTGTCGCAATGGTTCCTGGAAACGTTCACCGAGCGCAAGCTTCTGGTTTTCGACCTCGGGGTCGAAGAAAGGCATGACCGCCGCGCCGAAGGCGGCTGGTAAAGACACGACGGCGAGTTGATTTATCATCGACTGAAAAGTACGGTTCGCCGGAGGCAGGAAACAACCTACCAAGAATTTGCGGTGGCCGGAATTGTTCGATGGCTCCGAGCCCACGCAATCCACCAGGGAGGATCTAGTCGTTATGAGGAAACCTGATACAGCAAGCCTGGGCATCGGGCTTATCGCTGCCGGCTTGGCGCTGGGCATGGCAGCCACGCAAGCATCCGCCGGTGAAGTCAACATGCTGACCTGGGAAGGTTATGCGGACGATAGCTTCATCAAGGATTTTGAAGCGGCCAGCGGCTGCACGGTGTCGGCGACCTATGTCGGCTCGAACGACGATTTCGCGCCGAAACTTGCTGCCGGTGGCGGCGTTTACGACGTAATTACCCCATCCATCGATACCGCGCCGGTGCTTATCAGGGCTGGCCTGGTCGAGCCGATCGACCTGTCGCAGGTTGGCCGCTATGAGGAAATCTATGAGAAGTTCCGCGTTTCCGGCGGCATTCACGACGGTGGCCAAACCTATGGCGTGCCGTTCTCCTGGGGCTCGATCCCCTTCATGTACCGGACCGACAAGATTGCCACGCCACCTACTTCGCTGGCGGAATTGTGGTCGGACAGGTACGCCGGCAAGATTTCGCTGTGGGACGACAAGAGTGCCATTTATGTGGCCTCTCGCGTACTCGGTAACATGGATATCTACAACCTCAGCGATGCCCAGCTCGAAGAGGCCAAGATCAAGCTGATCGCACAAAAGCCGATGGTGCGCAAATACTGGTCGACGGCCGGTGAGCTGGTCGATCTATACGCCAATGGCGAGGTCTGGATTTCCAATACCTGGGGTGGCTATCAGTCGGCGCTACTGGCCGAGCAGGGAATTCCGGTCGAGGAATTCATCCCTGCGGAAGGGGCTGAGGGCTGGGTCGACTCGTTGATGATCGTCAAGGACACGGCGAACAGCGAGTGCGTCTACAAGCTGATCAATATGGCGATTTCCGAGCAGGGCCAGTGCGGCATGTCGAACGTCAACGGCTATTCGTCGACCAATCCTGTGGCGGCAAGGAACTGCATGTCGCCCGAGCAGTTCACGGACCTTCACCAGGATGATCCGGATTATCTGGACAGTCTGCTTCTGTGGGCCGATTTGGGCGATCGCTTTGGCGCCTATACCAACACCTGGAATGCCGTCAAGGCAGCAAATTAGAGCACTAACCAGGTACTATTCCCGGGCAGACCTGACAGGCTGTCCGGGATTTTTTTCGGGACAGTGTCCAGCCGGGCCATTGGGTCAGGGAAAGAGCGTTCGAGAAACCCGCAAATGTCCGACATCATCCAGCTCAGCCGACTAACCAAGATCTATCCCGGCGATGTTGTCGCCGTCGACGATCTGTCGCTTGATGTCAAGGAGGGCGAATTCGTTACCCTGCTTGGCCCTTCCGGTTGCGGCAAGACAACGACGCTTCGCCTGATCGCCGGCTTTGAAACGCCGACCAATGGTCGGGTCTCGCTGGCCGGCGAGGATGTCACCGAGCTGCCGCCCTATCAAAGGCGGGTCAATACCGTTTTCCAGGATTTCGCCCTGTTTCCCCATATGACGGTTGCCCGCAACGTCGGCTATGGCTTGCGGGTCGCCGGCGTCGCGAAGTCTGATATCGAGCGGCAGGTCGCCGATGCCTTGAGCATGGTCGGGCTCGACGATAAAGCCGAGGACCGGCCCGGGCAATTGTCCGGCGGCCAAAAACAGCGCGTTGCCTTGGCCCGCGCCCTGATCCGCCACCCCAAGGTGCTGTTGCTGGACGAGCCCCTGTCTTCGCTGGACGCGAAGCTGCGCGAGGCCATGCAGGTGGAATTGAAGCACCTGCACGAGAGATCGGGGCTGACATTCGTCCTCGTCACCCACGACCAAACCGAAGCCATGGTGATGTCGGACCGCATCGTCGTGATGAAGGAGGGCCGCATCGCCCAGTCGGGCACGCCGACCGAGCTGTACGACCACCCGGCTTCGGCCTATGTCGCCGACTTCATCGGCAACTCCAACATGATCCCGGGGCGCGTCTCGGCGAGCGACAAGACCGGTGCGACCATCGGCTTTGAAAGCGGTGAGATACGCAGCCTGCTCGATGGCGCGTCGTTAACGGTCGGCGCGATGGCGACCATCAGCATCCGGCCGGAGAAAACCCGTTACCTGGGCGAAGGCGAGATGGCGCCCGAGGGCCATAACGTGGTGGCCGGCACGGTCCGCGGCTGTCTGTTCCAAGGCAACGTGATCCGGATCGAGATGAATCTTGATATCGCAACGGAAACCCCGTTCTTTGTCGAGGTGCATATGCGTTCGACAGCCAAGCTTTCGGCCATGCCGCAACCTGGCGTGCGTGCGTCCGTCGCCTTCGATCCGCGTGCTGTTTCGGTGTTTCCGATAGAGGCCGGACATTGAAACTGAGCACCCGCAACCGCGTCGCTTCCTATATTCT
This sequence comes from uncultured Rhodospirillaceae bacterium, assembly GCA_964625645.1. GTDB lineage: Bacteria > Pseudomonadota > Alphaproteobacteria > UBA7887 > UBA7887 > UBA7887. Next base: position 248 of record CAZVDW010000614.1, on the reverse strand, counting down.
TGTTTCAGGGCCACTGCTGTGGGTGTTGGGGTTTCTGTTCATCCCCTATCTGATCATGTTTTCCTACAGCTTCTATATCCGGCAGTATCCAATCTTCGTGCCGGCGTTCCAGTTCGGCAACTACATCCAGATTTTCACCGACCCGCAATATTTCCAAGTTCTGATCAGGACGGCAAAAATCGCCATTCTGGTCGCATTTTCGGCAATGATGCTGGCCTATCCGCTAGCCTATTTTCTGGTATTTAAGA
>CAZVDW010000613.1:0-3068 GCA_964625645.1 uncultured Rhodospirillaceae bacterium | reverse complement strand
CGACGCGAACCGCCATGTCGGCGAGCTTGATCTGGATCGCCTGATGCTCGCAGATCGGCTTGCCGAAGGTGCGGCGCAGCTGCGCATAGGCCGTCGCCTGCTCGAGACTGGCGCGGGCGATGCCGAGGCCGCGCGCGGCCACATTGATGCGCCCGAGCGCCAGGCCCGAGAGAATTTGTTGCAGGCCACGGCCTTCCTCGGGCCCGATCAGGGCGTCCGCCGGCACGCGGCAGGCGTCGAAATGAAGCTCGCCGGTATCGATGCCGCGATAGCCCATCTTCTTGAGCTTGGGCCCGACCTCGACGCCCTGGCCTTTCTCGACCAGCAGCAGGCTCATGCCCTTGTGGCGAGGCTCGGCATCCGCGTCGGTCTTGACGAGGACGGCGAGGATCTGGCCCTCGATGCTGTTGGTGATCCAGGTCTTGGTGCCGTCGATGACATAGCCGTTGCCGTCGCGCGCGGCCCGTGTGGTGATGGCCTGCAAATCGGTGCCGCCGCCGGGCTCGGTCAGCGCGATGCCGCCGCGCAGCTCGCCGCTGGCGAAGCGCGGCAGGTAATGGCTCTTCTGCTCCTGCGAGCCGAAGCGCTCGACCGCCGCCGCCATGATGAGGTGCGAATTGAATATGCCCGAGACCGACATCCAGACCGCGGAGACCTGCTCGACGATCCTGGCATAGGTCGCCGTCGACAGGCCCAAACCGCCATATTCGGGCGCGACGGTGGCGCCGAACAGGCCGAGCTCGCGCATCTTGGCGACGATCTCGTGCGGGTAGCTGTCTGCGTCCTCGAGCTCGCGCACATGGGGCTTGACGTCGCGCTCGAGAAAGCGCGCGACGCTGTCGAGGATCAGAACTTCCTGGTCGTTAGAGCATTTTCCCATCATACGCGGCCATTTGATGGCGTGACTCGGTGCGCCGGGTAGGCGCGTCGCGCCGCGCGATGCGGATCCATCGGGCAAGCGGCGTAACGCAGCCGGTGTGCCGAGCCGCGCCACCGAAGGCCGGGTGCTTTTTGCCGCCGGCCGCGTCGCGCGTCGCTTGACGTGGCCCGCACGACGGCGCGCCGCGCTCCTAACCGGCGACAAAAATCATCCCGGTCAAATGGCCGCGTATGATGGGAAAGTGCTCTAATCGATGTCATCGACCGAGTGCCCGCGCTTCGGCACCAGCACGGTGCGCTCGTAGGTCATGATGACGCTGCCGTCGGCCTTGCGCCCGGTGGTTCGCACGGTAACGATACCCTGGGTCGGGCGCGACGAGGATTGGCGCTTCGACAGCACCTCGGATTCGGCATAGATGGTGTCGCCGACGAAGACCGGCGCGGTGAGGCGGATATCGTTCCAGCCGAGATTGGCGATGGCCTGCTGGCTGACGTCCGAGACGCTCATGCCGGCGACGATGGAAAGTGTCAGGGCGCTGTTGACCACGGGCTTGCCGAACTCGGTCTTGGCCGCATAGGCGGCGTCGAAATGCAGCGGGTGCTTGTTCATGGTGAGCAGCGTGAACCAGGTGTTGTCGGCCTCGCTGATGGTGCGCCCGGGGCGGTGCTCGTAGACGTCGCCAGCCACGAAATCCTCGAAGCAGCGGCCGAAGGTCTCGCGATAGCGCCCCGGCGCGATCTCCTTATGTGTCACGCTCATGATGCGGCCTCGAGCGAGAGCGAGAGGTCGCTGCGGGAGAGCGCGAGGACGGCGGCGATGCTGTCGGCGCGCTCCAGGGACAGCAGCGCTGTCGCCAAAGCCTCGCGGCGCGGCGGCGACAAATAATCGCCGACCAGGCCGTCGAACTTGGCCCGCAGCTCGGCGGTGTCGGGGAAGGTCTCGGGCTCGCCCTTGGGCGTCTCGACCACGCTCTCGTGGACGTCGCCGCTGCGCGTGCGCAGGCGTATCCGGGTCTTCATGCCGACGGCCTCGGGCACGGCATGGCAATGCACCCGCCGGCACAGCGCCAGGGTCTCGGGGTCGCCGAGATGCCTGGCATAGCTGGCCCAGGTCATGTTGCCCTCGCCCAGCGCCACGGCGGCAACGAACGGCATGGAGAACTGGCCGTCGACGACATTGACCGGGCGATGCTTGTCCGCCTCGGGGGCGCCGACCAGGTCGAGGCCGGAGGCGGAGAGGCCGATCTCGACGGCCTCGACATCCTCGGGCGCGATATCGTGTTCCTGGCGCAGCGCCACCAGGCCGTCGATGCCGGCGTGGGTGTAGCGGCAGCAGGGGTAGGGCTTGACGGCGATCGCCAAGGTCTCGTGCACCTCGCCGAGGCCTGCCGCGGCGCGCGCGGGCTCAGGGTTCGGGGCGTAGGAGCGCAGGAAGCCGCGCGGGCCGTCGAGCGGCTCGGCGGTGCCGAAAAAGCCTTCGCCGGCAAGCGTCGCGGCAGTCAGGCCGGTCTGGGCCGCGGCGCCCACTTGCGAGCGCTTGGTCCAGGCGCCGTCGGCCAGGAACAGCATCGAGCCCGCGGCCTGGCTGGCGCAGATGCCGAAGGCGCTGGCGATCCGAGCCGGGGTGAGGCCGAGGACGCGCCCGGCCGCCGCCGCCGCGCCGAAGCTGCCGCAGGTCGCGGTGGGGTGGAAGCCGCGGGCATAGTGGTCGAGGGGGCCGAGCGCCAGGCTGATGCGGATCTGCACTTCGTAGCCGGCGACGATGGCGGCCAGCGTGGTGGCGCCGTCGGCGCCCGTCATCTCGGCCGCCGCGAGTGCCGCCGGCACGATGGGCGCGCTGGCATGCAGCGAGGCCGCGGCGTGGGTGTCGTCGAAGTCGAGCGAATGGGCGAGGGTGCCGTTGATCAATGCGGCAGCGGCCGGCGCGTAGCCGGCCGCGTCGCCGATGACGCTGGCGCCGCCGCCGGCAAGGCCAAGGCGCGCGACCGCGGCCAGCAGGCTCGGGGTCGATTCCGCGTCGTGGCGGGCGCGCAGCGCAATGCCGGTGATGTCAAGCACGAGCAGCTTGGCGCGCTCGGTTACCGCCGCGGGCAGGCCGTCATGGCTCACCCCAGCCGCATACTCGGCCAATTTCGCGCTGATCATGATCACTTTCTCCCATTTTACCCGTAGGCACGGGCGGTCAGGCC
>CAZVDW010000612.1:0-2671 GCA_964625645.1 uncultured Rhodospirillaceae bacterium | reverse complement strand
CCTGTGGTGCGGCCATCTCTGCCCGCATGGCGCGCTCTACGGCTTGTTGGGATCGGCCAGCCTGGTGCGCGTCTCGGCCGCTCGCCGCGAAGCCTGCGACGACTGCATGGACTGCTTCGACGTGTGCCCCGAACCGCACGTGATCGGACCGGCCCTGCGCGGCGCGCGCCAGGGCACCGGCCCGCTCATCCTGTCCCGCGATTGCACCAATTGCGGCCGCTGCATAGACGTTTGCGACAAGCGCGTCTTCGCCTTCGATTTTCGCTTCAATAACGCTACGGAGCCGGCCCCCGCCGGCGCGCCTATGGGAGAAACACGATGAAACCAACCGTTTCGGCCATCATTGCGGTGGCATTGCTCCTCGGCATCGTCGCGATGCCCGTTGCGGTCACAGCCCAGGACGCGGGCCTGACCTCCTTGCGGGGCAGCGCACTGATCGATGAATCCGCCGGTGCCGACGAGATACGCGCGCCGGATGTCAATCAGCGATTCCCGCGGGCCTATCGCCAGCAGCCGCCCTTGGTTCCGCACCGCACGGAGCAGTATCAGATCGACCTCAACGTCAATCGCTGCATGCGTTGCCACGACTGGCCCTTCAATGTCGAAGAAGGGGCGCCCAAGGTCAGCGAGACCCACTACGTGGACCGCGACGGCAATGCCCTGGACAGGGTGTCGCCCAGCCGCTGGTTCTGCACCCAGTGCCATGTGTCACAGTTGCGGGCCAGCCCTCTGGTTTCCAACACCTTCCGCTCCGCCGTCGAGGTCGAGTAACCACCAACGAACAGCCCGCAAGGGGATAGGCCATGTCAGAAGACACCCCCGTCACGCAAAAGAGATCCCTGTTGCGCCGTATGTTCGGATCACTCGGCAGGCCAAGTCTGCGCTATGCCCTCGGCACGTTGCTGGCCGGCGGCTTCGCGCTCGGCATCCTCTTCTGGGGTAGCTTCAACTGGGCGATGGAGCTGACCAACACCGAGACTTTCTGTATCGCCTGCCACGAGATGGAGCAGAACGTCTATCGCGAATACCAGCGCACCATCCATTATTCCAACCGCACGGGCGTGCGCGCCACCTGCCCCGACTGCCACGTGCCGAGAACCTGGATCCATAAGGTCGCGCGCAAGATCCAGGCGACCAACGAGCTCTATCACCACTTCATGGGCACGATCGCGACGCGCGAGCAATACGAGGCGAAGCGACTGCAGCTGGCGCGAAACGTCTGGTCCGTGATGGAGCGCACCGACTCGCGCGAATGCCGCAACTGCCACGACTTCGATTCCATGGACTTCGCGGTGCAGCAGAAGCGCTCACGCGACCGCCACCAGACCGCCGTCGACGAAGGTAAGACCTGCATCACCTGTCACAAGGGCATCGCCCACGATCTGCCCGAAGGCGCCTTCGAGGGCGACGGCGCGAACAACGACGGAGCTGGCGGGTAGGCGCTACGCCACCGTAAACGAGGCCAGGGCGTCGCGGTCGATTTCGATGCCCAGGCCGGGGCCGGTGGGAATTGTGACGATGCCATCTTCGTGCTCGATCGGCCGCGTCATGATGGCTTGCCGAGCGGGGTGTTCGGAGCGATCGAATTCCAGCATCGGCTGCCACGGCCTGTTGTAAGGCAAAACGGCCAGGAGCTGACAGGCCGATGCCGGTTCCCCAAACGTGAGAGATCATGCGCAGGCCGAAGGCGTTGGCCATGTCGGCGATCTTCCTGCATTCGCTCAAGCCACCCGCGGCGCAGGTATCCGGCTGCAGATAATCCATGGCATCTGACGTGAGGATGTCGCGGAAGCCGAAGCGCGTGTATTCGGTTTCGCCGCCCGCCATGGGGATCGACGTCGCGGCCTTGACGGCGCGATAGCCGGCCAAGTCTTCCGGCGGCACCGGCTCCCCGAACCAGCCGATATCCAGATGCTCGACCATCCTTGCCAAGCGAATGGCGTCGATGGAATCGTAGCCGTGATTGGCATCGAGCATCAGGCCCATGTCGGAGCCGATGGTCCGGCGGGCCTTTTCTATCAGCGCCGCATATTCCTCGACGTCGCAGCCTCACCGACGGCCCAGTGAAAAGGCGCCGACAGGGGCGCTTCGAGAACATGTGTCCTGACTTCGCTGATCTACATTCTCGTCCTCACACAGTATCAAGCAGACACAAAAAAAGGCTGCCGCCCCGGTTCGGGAGCGGCAGCCTTCGTGAGTGGTCGATTAGTACTTGAATGCGACTGTGAACCAGAGCTTATCGATGTCGGCGGCGAAGCTGTGGCTCGAATAGTTGGCGTATTTGAGCGACAGGGTGAAGCGCTTGTAGAGCTTCATCGCGACCAGGAGGTCGATCTCGGAACCGAGATCCGCGCTGGTGTCCTCGGCATCGAAGTGGTGATAGACGCCGAGCAGCTTGAGGCTGTCAATCATCTCCACGCCGCCCATATCGAAAGCATAGCCCAGGCTACCGTAATAGTCGTTGATGCCGGTGTTGGGCGTGGTCAGGAACACGTCGGCCCAGCCCTGGAACTTGTGCAAGGTGGCATAGCAGCCCGTTGATTAAGTGGCTTTGCTGGCTCTCACTCCCAGACGATGAATGGGGCGACGAATGCCGTCTGGCCGCCTCTTGAGAGCCCCAATGCTACCAGCATGGCCCTGATGGGCGTGAGCAGCGCGCAGATAACGCCGC
>CAZVDW010000611.1:0-7755 GCA_964625645.1 uncultured Rhodospirillaceae bacterium | reverse complement strand
GCCAAGCCCCTGCCCTTGCCGCTGCTGCTGTGGGACGAGCGGCTTTCGACCCAGGCCGTGACCCGCACTCTGCTCGATGCCGACATGTCGCGGCGGCGCCGGGCCGAGGTCGTCGACAAGATGGCCGCCGCCTACATATTGCAGGGGGCGCTCGACGCGCTCGACGCGCGGCGCCAATGACGCCGATCCTGGCGGCGCTGCTGCCGATCTTCGCCCTGATAGCGCTTGGCGCGGTCTTGCGCCGCACGGGCTTCCCCGGCGACGGCTTCTGGTATCCCCTCGAGCGCCTGATCTATTTCCTGCTGTTCCCGGCCCTGCTCGTCGAGCGCCTGGCAGCTGCGCCCATCGATAGCCTCGCGCTCGGTCCCACCGTCGTGGCGATCGTGGGCGCGGTGCTGCTGCTCTCCGTGGTCTCGCTCTGGCTCGGCCGGGCGCTGGGCTTTGGCGGGCCGGTGCGCGCCGTGGTCTTCATGGGCGCGACGCGCTTCAACACTTATGTCGGCCTGGCCGCGGCGGGCGCCCTGTATGGCGGCGAGGGGCTGACCCTGGCCGCCGTGGTGCTGGCGATCTGGGTGCCCCTGGTCAATCTGCTCTCGGTCATGGTGCTGGCCGGCCTCGGCGAGCGGCGCGTGGCCCGCCGGGCACTGCTGGCGGTGGCCCTCAATCCGCTGATCATCGCCTGTGCCATGGGCATCGCCCTGGCGCTGTCGGGCCAGGGCCTGCCGCCGCTGGCGGGGCGAATCGTCGCCTCCCTGGCCGGCGCCGCCCTGCCGCTCGGCCTGCTCGCCGTCGGCGCCGGCCTCGACCTTGGCGGCGTGCGCGGGCGCGCCCGCCCGCTGCTGATCGCGACGGTCTGCAAGCTCGCGGTGTTGCCGGCGGCGATGCTGCTGGCCATGCCTCTGCTCGCTATCGACGGCCTGGCGGCAGCGGTGCTGCTGCTTTTCGCCGCCCTGCCCGGCTCGCCCGCGGCCTATCTGATGGCACGGCAGATGGGCGGCGACGCGCCGCTGATGGCCGCCATCGTCACCCTCACCACCCTGCTCAGCGCTACCACGCTGCCGCTTTGGCTGACCATATCGCCCTGACCGGCATTGCCCGCTTGCACCACGGCGGGCGAGGTTTATGATCCGGTTTTTGATGTCCACAGTGGATCACACAACAGCCAACGCTCAGCCGCACCTGCTCGGCATTGCCGGCATGGCCGCGGCGGAGATCGACGCGATTCTCGATCTCGCCGAGAGCTATGCCGTGCACAACCGCAAGGCGGCGAAGAAGCTCGACCGGCTGCACGGGCGCACCCTGATCAACCTGTTTTTCGAGAGCTCGACGCGCACGCGCACCTCTTTCGAGCTCGCCGGCAAGCGCCTCGGCGCCGATGTCATCAACATGCAGGCCTCCTCCAGCGCCATCAAGAAGGGCGAGACCCTGCTCGATACGGCGATGACGCTGAACGCCATGCATCCCGATGCCCTGGTCGTGCGCCACGGCGATTCGGGCGCCGCCAAGCTGTTGTCGGAAAAAGTCGAATGCGCCGTCATCAATGCCGGCGACGGCAGCCACGAGCACCCGACGCAAGCCCTGCTGGATGCGCTCACCATTCGCCGCCGGCGGGGCAGGCTCGGCGGCCTGACGGTGGCGATCTGCGGCGATATCCGCCACAGCCGCGTGGCGCGCTCGAACATCCACCTGCTCGATATCATGGGCGCGCGGGTGCGCCTGATCGCGCCGCCGACCCTGCTGCCGAGCGCCGCCGAGCGCCTCGGCGTGGAGGTTTTCCACGACATGCGCCGGGGCCTGGAGGGCTGCGACATCGTCATGATGCTGCGCCTGCAGACCGAGCGCATGAAGGGCTCCTACGTGCCCTCGGTGCGCGAGTATTTCCACTTCTGGGGCCTCGACGAGGACAAGCTGGCCCATGCCAAGCCCGATGCCCTGGTGATGCATCCGGGGCCGATGAACCGCGGCGTCGAGATCGACAGCCAGCTTGCCGACGATCTCACCCACAGCGTCATTCTCGACCAGGTCGAGCTCGGCGTGGCGGTGCGCATGGCCTGTCTCGACATGCTGGTCCGCGGAGGCGAGGCGTGAGCGGCCGCGACGAGCGGCGCCAGGGGCGGGTGGCCTATGTCAATGCCCGTCTGGTCGATGGCAGCAGCGGCCTTGATGGTCCCGGTGAGGTGCTCACCGACGACCGACATATCGCCGACTTCGGCCCCAAGCTGTTCCCGGACGGCCCGCCAGAGGACGCGAGCGTGGTCGATTGCGCCGGCGCCTGCCTGGCACCGGGTCTGGTCGATATGCGGGCCCATTTGCGCGAGCCCGGCGCCGAGCACAAGGAAACCCTTGCCAGCGCCAGCCGGGCGGCGGCGGCGGGCGGCGTCACCAGCATTGCCTGCATGCCCAATACCGAGCCGGTCATCGACCAGATCGCGCTGATCGAGTTCATCGCCCGGCGCGCGCGCGAGACCTCGATCGTCAAGATCTACCCCATCGCGGCGATTACCCGCGGCCTCGAAGGCGAGGAGCTGACCGAGATGGGCCTGCTCGCCGAAGCCGGCGCGGTCGGTTTCAGCGACGCCCACCGCCCGGTCATGAACAGTCGCGTCATGCGCCGTGCCCTGACCTATGCCAAACCTTTCGGCAAGCTGGTCATGCAGCACCCGGAGGACCTGACGCTGACCGCCAATGGCGTGATGAACGATGGCGAGCTGGCCACCCGCCTCGGCCTTGCCGGCATAGCCGCCGAGGCCGAAGTGATCATCGTTGAGCGCGACCTGCGGCTGGTCGAGCGCACCGGCGCGCCCTATCACGTGGCGCATCTGTCGACCGCCGCCGCCGCGGACGCCGTGCGCCGCGCCAAGGCCCGCGGCCTGCCCGTGACCTGCGCCACCGCGCCGCATTATTTCAGCCTCAACGAGAGCGCCTGCGAGGACTACCGCACCTTCGCCAAGGTGCAGCCGCCGCTGCGCTCCGAAGCCGACCGCGCGGCGATGGTCGAAGGCCTGGCGGACGGCACCATCGATGCCATCGTCAGCGACCACGCACCGCACGACCAGGATTCCAAGCGTACCACCTTCGCCCAGGCCGCCTTCGGCATCATCGGGCTCGAGACCATGCTGCCGCTGGCGCTGGCGCTGGTGCATGGCGGCCACATGACGCTGCCTCAGCTGATGGCGCGCCTCAGCGCCACGCCGGCAGGCCTGCTCGGCCTCAAGCAGGGCCGGCTCGCCGCCGGGGCGCCGGCCGACCTGGTGCTGTTCGACCCGGACAAGCCCTGGGCCATCGATGTCGACAAGCTGCGCAGCAAATCGCGCAACGCGCCCTATGACGGCCACCCGGTGCAGGGACAGGCGCTGCGCACGGTGGTGCGCGGGCGCACGGTCTACGATGCGGCGGAAGAGGCCTGAGGGTGCCGGACCCGCTGGGTGGCTTCGCCTATACCTGGCCGCTCTACCTCACCGCGCTTATCGCCTATCTGATCGGGGCGATCCCCTTCGGGCTGTTGCTGGCGCGGCTCGCCGGGCATGGCGACATCCGCAAGATCGGCTCAGGCAATATCGGAGCCACCAACGTCCTGCGCACGGGCAGCAAGGGCCTGGCCGCGCTGACGCTGCTGCTCGATGCGGGCAAGGGTTGGGCGAGCGCCGCCATCGCCGGCTTTTGGGGGCCTGACACGGCGGTCGTGGCCGGGCTGTTCGCCGTGCTCGGCCACATGTTCCCGGTCTGGCTACGCTTTCGCGGCGGCAAGGGCGTGGCCACGGTGCTGGGCGTGATCGCGGCGCTGGCCTGGCCGATCGCGCTGGCCTCGGCGCTGTCATGGCTTGCCACGGCGGCGCTGTTCCGCTTCTCGTCGCTGGCCTCGATGGTCTCGATCGTCGCCGCCCCGCCCCTGCTCGCCGGCCTGCTGGCGCTGCAGAGGGACGGCGACCTGCCCTATTGGCTGCCTGGCCAGCCCCAGCATATCGAGCTCTTCGCCGTGCTCGCGGCGCTGGTGCTGCTGCGCCACCACGCCAATATCCGCCGCCTTGTCACGGGCCAAGAGCCGCGCATCGGCTGATCACTCTTGCAGGGTATTGCAGGCGCCGGCAACGCGGGTCTGGCGCATCAGGCGACGGTGCTTATCCGCGTCATAGCCGCCGCCGCGATGCAGCAGACAGCGATTGTCCCAGATCACCACTTCGCCGGGCTGCCAGGCGTGGGCCCAGACATGCTCGTCAGCCGTGGCCCGCGCCAGCAGCTCGTCGAGCAGGACGCGACTGTCCGCCTCCGACCAGCCGACGATCGCCTTGGCGTGGGAGCCGACAAAGGTGTTCCTGCGGCCGTTGCGCGGATTGGTTCGCACCAGCTTCTGCTCGACCGGCGGCAGCGAGGCCGCGTGCGAGGGGGTCACGGCATCGGGGCCCACCTTGCTGCGGGAGAAGACGTAGTCATGAATCGCGTGCAGCGGATCTATGGTCCGCTTTTCCTCATCGGACAGACGCCCATAGGCGGCGCGGGCGCTGACGAACAGCGTCTCGCCGCCTGCGGACGGCACTTCGTAGACGCCCATGATCGAGACGTAGGTGGGCACGGGGCGGAACGAGGAATCCGAGTGCCACATATTGTTGCCGGTCAAACGGATGATCTTGATGTGATCGTTGCCGAGCGCGCTGCCGTCGGCCTCGACATTGCCGATGGTGGCAAAATAGTCGATGACGCCTTCCTGGCCTAGCCTGAGATGATTGGCCTCGGGCTCGCCGAGCGCCCGGGTCAGCGCCAGCTGCCGTTCGTCGTCGAAAACCTGCTCCGGAAAGCAGAGGAAGGAATAGTCGTCGATGGCCGCATGCAGCTCCGCCACTGCCTCGTCCGAGAGCGGCGCGCCAAGATCGATGCCGCCGACGCGGGCGCCGAACTCGTCATGCAGCGGCTCGAGCGACAATGCGGCCACGGCAAAGCCTCCGTTAGCGCGGCAGGATGCTCGTACCCATCAGATATTCGTCGACGGCACGGGCGCATTGACGGCCCTCGCGGATCGCCCAGACGACAAGCGACTGGCCACGCCGCATATCACCGGCGGCAAACACTTTCTCCACCGAGCTGTGATAGTCCACCGTGTCGGCCCGGACATTGCCGCGCGCATCGAGCGCCACCCCTGACTGGATGATCATGCCTTTCTGGCGCGGCCCGAGAAAGCCCATGGCCAGCAGCACCATATCCGCCTCGAGGCGAAACTCGCTGCCCTCGACTTCGTTCATCCGGGTGCGCCCGGTATTGTCCGTGATCCACTCGACGCGCACGCATTCGATCGCCTCGACCCTGCCGTTGGCACCGACGGCGCGCTTGGTGACCACCGACCAGTCGCGCTCGGCCCCCTCTTCCTGGGATGAGGACGTGCGCATCTTGAGAGGCCAGTCGGGCCAGGTCATGGCCTTGTCCTCTTGTTCGGGCGGCCGCGGCATGATCTCGAGCTGGGTGATCGACTTCGCGCCATGCCGGCGCGAGGTGCCGATACAGTCCGAGCCGGTATCGCCACCGCCGATCACCACGACATGCTTGTCCTTGGCGCTCAGCGTACCGTTCGGCGCCGCAACCTCTTCACTGTCGCCGGCACCGCGCTTGTTCTGCTGGGTGAGGAAATCCATGGCGAAATGGATGCCGTCGAGATCGCGCCCCTTCACCTCGAGGTCGCGCGGATGCTCCGCGCCGCCTGTCAGGGCGACCGCGTCGAAGTCGGTCAGCAACGAATGCATGGGCAGGTCATTGCCGATCTCGACACCGGTGCGGAAAGTGACGCCTTCGGCCGCCATCTGCTCCATGCGCCGGTCGATCAGCCGCTTTTCCAGCTTGAAGTCGGGTATGCCGTAGCGCAGCAGGCCGCCGATGCGATCGTTCTTCTCGAAAAGCGTCACGTCGTGCCCGGCGCGCGCGAGCTGCTGCGAACAGGCGAGCCCGGCCGGGCCGGAGCCGACCACGGCGACCTTCTTGCCGGTCTTCGCTTGCGGCACTTGCGGCGTGATCAGCCCTTCGCGCCAGCCATGATCGACGATCGCGCATTCGATCGTCTTGATGGTGACGGGCGTATCCTCGATATTGAGCGTACAAGCCGCCTCGCATGGCGCCGGACAGATACGCCCCGTGAACTCGGGAAAATTGTTGGTGGAGTGCAGCGTGGTGACCGCGGCCTGCCACTGCTCCCGGTAGACGAGATCGTTCCAGTCCGGGATCAGGTTATTGACCGGACAACCGTTATGGCAATACGGAATGCCGCAGGCCATGCAGCGAGCCGCCTGCCGCCCCAACTCGTCATCGGGCAGCGGCTTGACGAACTCCTGCCAGTTCTTGACGCGCGATTCCGGTGCTTCGTAGCCGCGATCGTGGCGCTCGAATTCCAGAAAGCCTGTAACCTTGCCCATGTCCTATTCCCTCGGTCCGACGGTGGGGATCATTCGGCGGCCGCAATGCCGGCCACGTCCTCATCCTCTTTCATCGCAAGCAGCGCCCGTCGGTAATCCCTGGGCATGACCTTGACGAAGTGAGATAGCGTGGTGTCCCAATCCTCCAGCAGCTCGCGCGCCCGCTCGCTGCCGGTGAGAAGACGGTGGCGCTCGATGAGCAGCCGCAGCCGCTCCGCGTCGAAACGCAGCACGTCACCCATGCCATTATCCTCGACCCCTTGCGGGCGCTGCAGCGGGCGGGCGGGATCGTCGGCGGCGGCGGGGTCGGCCGGCGCGATCTGCTCAAGGTCGACCATCGCCGTGTTGCAGACGCTCTCGAAGCGCTTGTCCGGGTCGTAGACATAGGCGATGCCGCCCGACATGCCGGCGGCAAAATTGCGCCCGGTCTTGTCGAGCACCACGACCACGCCGCCGGTCATATATTCGCAGCAATGGTCGCCGACGCCCTCGACCACGGCGATGGCGCCGGAGTTGCGTACCGCGAAACGCTCGCCGGCAACGCCTTCGAAATAGGCCTGGCCGGCGATGGCGCCGTAGAGCACGGTATTGCCGATGATGATGTTCTCGGTCGGCGTGCCCTTGGCGCCATCCGGCTGGCGCACCACGATGGTACCGCCGGACAAGCCCTTGCCGACATAATCGTTGGCATCGCCATAGAGCGTCATATTGACGCCATGGGCGAGGAAGGCGCCAAAGCTCTGGCCGGCGGTACCGGTCAACTGAATGGCGATGGTGTTGTCGTCGAGGCCGGCGTGGCCGTAACGCTTGGCGACCTCGCCCGACAGCATGGTGCCGACCGTGCGGTTCACGTTCCTGATCTCGCGCTCGATCCGTACCGACTTGCGCGCCACCAGCGCCGGCTGTGCCGCCTCGATAAGCTCCTTGTCCAGCGCCTGGTCGAGGTGGTGGTCCTGGGTCTCGCAATTGTAGATGGCGACACCGGGGCGCACCGGCGCCTCGTAAAGCAGGCGCGACAGATCGACGCCGCCGGCCTTCCAATGGTTGACGGCGCGGCGCATGTCGAGGCGATCGACCCGGCCCACCATCTCATCGAAGGTGCGGAAACCCATGCAGGCCATCAGCTCGCGCACTTCCTCGGCGATAAAGCGGAACAAGTTCACTACGTACTCCGGCTTCCCGGAAAACCTTTTACGAAGCCGCGGGTCCTGCGTGGCGACACCCACAGAGCATGTGTTGAGGTGGCACTTCCTAAGCATGATGCAACCGAGAACGATGAGGGGAGCGGTGGCCAGGCCGAACTCCTCGGCGCCAAGCAGACACGCTATGGCGATGTCGCGCCCTGTCTTGAGCTGGCCGTCCG
>CAZVDW010000610.1:0-2950 GCA_964625645.1 uncultured Rhodospirillaceae bacterium | reverse complement strand
ATGTCGTTGAACACCACGGGCGCCACCGGCACGCGCGAAGCCTCGCCGCTCAAGAGGCCGTAGACCACGACCGTGCCGCCGAACGGCAGACAGTGGGCGAGGCGGCCCGTGGCCTCGCCGCCGACCGCGTCGATGGCGAGCTTGGGCAGCGTGCCGCCGGTGGCCTCGGCGACGCGCGCCGCGAGGTCGTCGCCGTCGACCAGCACCGCGTCCGCGCCGAACTCGCTTAGCGCCTCCTCCAGGCCCTCGCGGCGCACCACGTTGAGGGTGCGCAGGCCCTTGGCGGCGGCGAGGCGGATGACGTGCTGGCCGACCGCCGAGTTGGCAGCGTTCTGGATCACCCAGTCGCCTTGCGCCAGATCGACATAGTCGGTCAGCATGCATTCCGCGGTCGGCGGGTTGACCACGATCATGGCCGCCTGCAACGGGTCGGCATCGGCCGGCAGCACCACCAGCCCGTCCGCCTTGGCGTTGAGCTTTTCGCCCCAGATGCCGCCGACGCGGGCCAGGGTGACGAGATCGCCAACGGCCACGTTGCCGACCTCCTCGCCCACCGCCTCGACCCGGCCGACGCCCTCGATACCGGCCCAGAACGGTATCGTCGGCGCGCTGTCGCCGTAGCCGTAGAGGCCGCGTATGCGCAGCAGGTCGGCCGGGTTGATGGGGCTCGCCACCACCGCCACCAGGGCCTCGTCCGCCTTGGGCTCGCCGAGCGGCAAATCGAACAGCGACACCACCTCGGCAGGCTCGCCGAAACGCACGACGCGGGCTCGTTTCATTTTTGTCTCCTTTTAGCGGTCAGCGGTCATGGGCTCTCGGGTCGAGTGCGTCCTGCAGCCCGTCGCCGAGGAAATTGAAGGCGATCACCGTAGCGAAGATCAACAGTCCGGGATAGACCGCCAGCATGGGCGCCTCGTAAATCTTTTCCTGGGCCACGGTCAGCATGTTGCCCCAGCTGGCGAAAGGCGGCTGGATGCCGAGGCCGAGGAAGCTGAGCACGGATTCGAGCAGGATGATGTTGCCCACCGACAGCGTCGTCGAGACGATGATCGGCGAGATGGCGTTGGGCAGAATATGCCTGAGCATGATGCGCGGCCCGCTCGCCCCCTGGCTCTTCGCGGCCAGCACGAAGTCGCGCTCGCGCAAGGACAGCGCCGCGCCGCGCACCAGCCGTGCCACCGTCGTCCAGCCGACCAGCGAGATGATGACGACGATGCGATAAAGGCTGATCTCCGGCGATGTCGCGAGATCGGACGGCAAGCCCAGTTTCGTCAGGTCGACCGCCGCGAGCACGATCAGCAACGGCAGCAGCGGCAGCGAGATGACGCTGTCCGTAAGCCGCATCAGCAGGCGATCGAGCAGGCCGCCGTAATAGCCCGCGAGCAGGCCGACGAGCGTGCCAATGGCGGCCGAGATCAGCGCCGTCGCCAACCCCGCCACCAGCGAGACCCGCCCGCCATAGAGCAGGCGCACCAGCTCGTCGCGGCCAAGCTCGTCGGTGCCGAGGGGATTTGCGGCGGAAGGCGACGCGAAAATGGCGAGCAGATCGACCTCGTTGGCATCGACGCCCAGCCAGGCCTCGACCAGAGGCGCCGCCGCCGCCGCCAGCCCGAGCACGACGAGCACCAAGGCGCTGGCCACGGCCGCCCGGTGGCGCACAAAACGCGCCAGGGTCAGGCGCGCCGGCGACATATGGGGCAGCCCGAGGCTTTGTGCGCTCATCGGTAGCTCACCCTGGGATCGAGCCAGGCATAGCAGAGATCGGCCAGCAGGTTGCTCGCCAGCACCAGGGCGGTGGCGAACATCAGGCTGACCAGCGCCATGTTGTAGTCGTTGCCGATGATGGAATCGTAGATCAGCTTGCCCATGCCGAGATAGGAGAACATGGTCTCGGTGACCAGCGCGCCGGAGAACAGCGTGCCGAAGCTCAGCGCCAGGATCGTGACCACCGGGATCATGGCGTTGCGCAAGGCGTGGCGCAGCACGACGCGCGCGCGGGACGCCCCCTTGGCACGGGCGGTGCGGATATAGTCCTGGCGCATCACCTCCATCATCGCCGCGCGCACATAGCGCGTCAGACCGCCGATACTGGCAACACTCAGCGCGATGACGGGCAGCACCAGATAGCGCGTCCGGTCGAGCACCCAGGCGAGGCCTTCCTTATCGCTTCCTATGGTCTCCATG
The DNA here is from genome assembly GCA_964625645.1 of uncultured Rhodospirillaceae bacterium. Taxonomy (GTDB): domain Bacteria; phylum Pseudomonadota; class Alphaproteobacteria; order UBA7887; family UBA7887; genus UBA7887. Next base: position 766 of record CAZVDW010000610.1, on the reverse strand, counting down.
CCACCCGCGGGCAGCCAGTTGAGCGTCACCGCGAAGACCACGATGAGCATCAGCGCCAGCCAGAAGACGGGCACCGAGATGCCTGCCAGAGCAACGAAATTGATGGCGTAGTCGCTTGCCGAATAGGGCCTCAGCGCGGAATAGATACCGACCGGCAGGGCGATCGCCAGCGACAGCAGCAAGGCCAGGCCCATGAGCAGGCCGGTATTGGCGAGCCTTGGCGCCATGACCTCGAGCACCGGACGGCTATGGATGCGCGAATAGCCGAAATCGCCTTGCGTGGCCGCCGTCAGCCAATTCCAGTAGCGCTCGAAGATGGGCTTGTCGAGGCCGTAGAGCGCTTTCAAGCGCGCCGCGTCCTCGGGCGTCAGGTCCGGGTTCGACTGCACCATGATGTCGATGGGATCGCCCGGCATGAGCGCGATCAGGGCATAGATGACGAACGACATCAGGGCCAGGACCAGCACCGATTCCAACAGCCGGCCGATGACATAGCGGGTCATGCGCCGGCCGCCTTGAAATGGCAGGCGGCGGCATGGCCGCCATCGCCGACCGCCTCCAGGGCCGGCACCTCGGCTCGGCAGATGTCCCTGGCCAGCGGGCAGCGGCTGTGGAAGCGGCAGCCGGATGGCGGCGCCAGCGGGCTCGGCACCTCGCCGGAGAGCGAAGCACCCTGGCGGCGCTTGCCGCGGCCGGCCTCGGGCACAGCGGCGCGCAAGGCCTGGGTATAAGGATGGCGTGGCGTATCGAGCACTACGGCGCGCGG
>CAZVDW010000609.1:0-1547 GCA_964625645.1 uncultured Rhodospirillaceae bacterium | reverse complement strand
GGAAAGCATGCGAACCAAGAAAATCCTGGCGATTCTGCCAGTTATCTTTTTTAGCCTGTCGGCAAACGCGCAGCGATATGACCTGCCCATCCTTGAGCACGTTTTCGACAACGGGCTTCGCCTGCTGGTCATCGAGCGGCCAGACGACCACCGCGTCGTCAGCAAGATCTTCACCGATATGGGCGCGCTCCATGAAACCCCCGGCGAGTACGGCGCTGCGCATTTCCTTGAGCACCTGATGTTCAAGGGGACGCCCACGCTCGGTTCCCGGGATTGGGAACGTGAAAAAGTCATTCATGACCAGATTCGCGAGGCTGAAGCTGCATTGATCGAGGAGCTCAATCGGGCGCGCAACGATATGCGTGAGCGCGGTGTATTTCACGACCATCAACACAGTGAAACCACACCGAGAGTCGAAGAGTTAAGGACACTCATCGAATCGCTTAATGCCCAGGCACAGGAGCTTGCCGAAGAAGGACCGATGAAACTCTGGTACCAAGCCTATGGCGGTACTGGACTCACCGCGACAACAGAGCAGGAATACATGAAGTTCGATCTCGATCTGCCGGCCGACCGGGTCGAGTTGTTTCTCCGTGTCGAGGCGGATCGGATGGAAAACTCTATCTTCCGTAATTTCGACGCCGAACGCATGATTCTGATCGAGCAGCGCTACGGTGATCTCAATCGTCCGGAGACCGAATTTCGCGAGGCAATGAATTCACTCGTTGGTCGGGTGTCGATGGTCTACGTTCCAGAGGGATACATGAACGACTTCGATCAGTACACCCGCCGCTACGAGCGGGTAATGCTCGAGACCTACTTTGTACCGAACAACACGACGTTGATATTTATTGGTGGCGTGACGCTCGAGGCCCTGATATCGAAAGTCGAAAAATATTTCGGGCACATGCGGCGGGCACCGGAACCCAGGCGCTATCAAAGCAGGGAACCACTACCGTCCGGAGAAAAACGACTGAACTGGCGCAGCGACACGTTGAGCCCGCGTGTCGAGGTTCGCTACCAGATCCCGGGCGTCGGACACCCGGACCGGCCGGCGTTCGACATCCTTGGCGAAGCGTTCGAGGTTTACCTACAGTCCGAGGCGAACAAAGCTGGTGTTAGTGGCAAGGTTGATATCAACACTCGCATCGTGCATACCTCCCGCTTTGGTGTGCCGGCGTCGATAAACGTCGAACTGATCGTCTCTGACGCGGGACAACTGGACGATGCGGAACGCGTATTGCTGGCAGGTATTGCACGACTCAGGGAAGTGCCATTGCTGGCTGCGGATTTAGCGTTGGCAAAAAAGAAGCTACGGTCTGATTGGTATCGAACAGCGAATGACCCGAGCAATTTGGCGTTTGAGATCGGGCACTTCGAGGTCATGGATAGCTGGCGCGCGCTGGTGCCGTATCTCGAAGCCAGAGATGCGGCGACCGCCGCCGACCTTCAGCGGCTGGCGGCCAGATATTTCATCGCGAATAATCGGTCTATCGGAGTTGTTATGCCGGAGGAGACACCGTGAAAAAGCTGATCCTGCTCGCAGC
>CAZVDW010000608.1:0-11114 GCA_964625645.1 uncultured Rhodospirillaceae bacterium | reverse complement strand
CCGTAGCGGGCCCCGCACGATAGAAAAGCGGCCTCATCTCTGGAGGTGCACAATGACGGCAGTCGCTGCTTCGAGCGGACTGTGCCGGTGAGCGACGGGACAGCCCGGAACCGGCAGCAAGCCTTTGCTGTGGTTGCCGTTCTTTGCACGGCGTTCGTCCTAAGTCAGTTCTACCGCAGCTCGGTGGGCGTCGTCGGGCCCGAGCTGATGGCGACCCTCGCATTGTCCGAGGAAGCCTTGGGCGTGCTTGGCGGCACCTTTTATCTGGTCTTCGGCGCGGCCCAAATTCCGGTCGGTATCGCCTTGGATCGATTCGGTCCGCGGCTGGTGAACTCGGGGTTGCTGCTGGTGGCCGCGGCCGGCGCCCTGGTCTTCGCCGCGGCACCGGATGCCGGTGTGCTGACCTTCGGCCGGGCGCTGATGGGGGTGGGTTGCGCGGCCGGCCTGATGGGATCGCTGGTGGTCTATGCGCGCTGGTTCCCGCGCGAGCGCTTTTCGGCCATGGCCGGGCTGACCCTGGCGGTTGGCGGGCTCGGCGTCCTGGTCGCCACCGCACCGCTGGCGCTGGCGGCGGATGTGCTCGGCTGGCGTGGCGCCTTCGCCGCCGCCGCCGCCGTCACTGTGGCGGTGGCAGGTATGGTCTGGCTGGTGGTGCGCGATGCGCCGCCCGGGGCGGAGGCCAGTCATAGCCATGGCGAAAGCTTCGGCCAAAGCCTGCGTGGCGTTGGCACGGTGCTGACCACGCGCGAGCTGCACAAGATCCTGCCGCTCAACGCGGTCGCCTATGCCTCGCTGATTACCGTCCTCGGCCTTTGGGGCGCGCCGTACCTGACCGATGTGCACGGCCTCGACCTGGTGCAGGCGGGCGATGTGCTGATGGCGATGGCGGTGACATTCATGGCCGGCTCGTTGAGCTATGGCTGGCTGGCACCGCGCCTGCGCAGCTACAAGCGGCCGGTGCTGTTCGGTGCGGCGAGCTCGGTGCTGTTGTTTCTCGCGCTCGCCTTCCTGCCGCCGGAGCGAACGCTGGCGGTGGTCGTGCTGTTGGCGATATCCGGTCTGCTCGGCTCCTATTCGGTGCTCCTGCTCAGCCACATTCGCACGTTGTTTCCCGATCACATGGTGGGGCGGGGGCTGACGGCGGGCAATCTCTTCAATTTCGGCGGCGTCGGGCTGGTGCAGGCGGCGAGCGGCTGGATCGTCGGCGCCTTCGGTGGCGGCGACAGCCGCCCGGCCATCGCCTACACCGCACTGTATCTCTTTCTTGCCGCCATCGTTACGTGCGCGGCCACGGTCTACGCCTTCAGCCGGGACCCCTTCGCGGAGGGGTCGCCCAGTAAGCAATAACAATGGCTTAAGGCTAGAACGCCGAAATAGCCTCACATTTTGACTGGTCAAATGACAAATTCGACCAATATCGTCGAGTACTGCGTGTTCGGCACCGAAAGGGCTAAAGAACCCGCTGTTCGCGCCAACGCAAACGAGTGGGGATTAACCATGGCTGTTGATCGCAGCGTGACCGGGGTCGAGCGCTTTTTCGGCGAAGACGACCTTATCGTCAGCAAGACCGACCTCAAAGGCCGCATGACCTACGTCAACGATGTCTTCTTGGACATCGCCGGCTACACCGAGCAGGAATGCCTCGGCGAGCCGCACAGCAAGATCCGGCATCCGGACATGCCGCGCTGCATTTTCAAATTGCTGTGGGATACCATTCAGGGCGGCAACGAGATCTTCGCCTATGCCATCAACCGGGCGAAAAACGGCGACCACTATTGGGTGCTCGCCCACGTGACGCCAAGCCGTGACGCCGCCGGCAGCGTCGTCGGCTACCATTCCAATCGCCGTGTGCCTGACAAGGCCATCCTCGGCAACACCATCATCCCACTCTATCAAAGCCTGGCGGCGGAAGAGAGCCGGCATGTCAATGGCAAGGATGCCATGGCAGCCTCGTTCGACATGGTCGCCGGCCTGCTCAGTGAGAAGGGTATGGAATATGACGAGTTCATCGCCGGGCTCATCTGACCTGGAATCGAACTGAGCTGGCCGTAAAGCAACCATAAGTGGGGTCGAGGATATGATGGGAAGTCAAAATACCAGTGCTATCAGGAAAGCGCTCGCAGTGTGTAAGGCCGTGGCGGATGGAGATTTCGAATCCCGTGTCACGAACATCACCGAGCGGGGCGAGGCGGGCGAGATGCTGCACGCCCTCAACCTGTTGATCGACCGCACGGACGCCTATGTGCGCGAATCCACCGCGTCGATGGATTATGTCCGTAAGAACCAGTATTTCCGCCGTATTGTCGAGCGCGGCATGAAGGGCGGCTTCCTCAACGCGGCGCGGGTCATCAACCAGGCGACGGAGACGATCGACGGCCGGGTCACCGAATTTGGCCGCGTTGCCGACGACTTCGAGCGCAACATGAAAGCCATCGTCGATGCCGTGGCCTCTGCCTCGACACAGCTGCAATCGACGGCATCGTCGATGCAGAGCATCGCCGAGGCAACATCGGAGCAGGCCACCTCGGTTGCCGCGGCGGCGGAGGAGGCTTCGGCAAACGTGCAGACCGTGGCGGCGGCCACCGAGGAGCTGTCGAGCTCGATCGGGGAGATTTCGCGCCAGGTCGGTCAATCGACCGAGGTCGCGTCCAACTCGGCGGCCGAGGCGAACCGTTGCAACGAGCAAGTGGCGAGCCTGGCCTCCGCGGCCGAGCAGATCGGCGAGGTGGTCAGCCTGATCAGCCAGATCGCGGAGCAGACCAATCTGCTGGCGCTCAACGCCACCATCGAGGCGGCGCGCGCCGGCGAGGCCGGCAAGGGCTTCGCCGTGGTCGCCAGCGAGGTCAAGAATCTGGCCACCCAAACCGCCAAGGCCACGGGCGACATCGGCACTCAGATCGGCGATATCCAATCCGCGACGCAGGAGACGGTGGATTCGATCCAGGGCATTGCCGAGACCATCGGCGAGGTGAACGAGATATCGACCGTGATCGCCGCCGCGGTCGAGGAGCAGAACGCCGCCACGCGCGAGATCGCCCGCAACATCGAGGAAGCCTCCACAGGCACCGGCGAGGTGACGCAGAACATCACCAACGTGACGCAGTCCGCTGGCGAGACGGGTCAGGCGGCGAGCGACGTGGCGGATGCGGCCGCCGAGCTGTCGCAGCAGGGTGAGAGGTTGCGCCATGAGATGGACAACTTTATTACGGAGCTTCACAAAGTCATCTGAGGCTTCCTTGTCGACATAAATGCTGCCGTTATCGCCAATCGATTTCCTGGCGCTTGCCTGGTTCATCGTCGCCTGGGTGGGATTCACGCTGTTCGCCGACCGCAGCCGCTGGTCGCAGCGCAATGTCGCATCCGTGATGAACCGGATGCGGCGGCGCTGGCTGCGTGAGATGTTCCATCGCGAGCTGCGCATGGTCGACATGCAGATCCAGCAGATCGCGCAGCATGGCATCGCGTTTTTCGCCTCAACCTCGATCCTGGTGCTGGGCGGGCTGATTGCCGGCCTCGGGGCGACGGATACTGCCGCCACTTTGCTTGCGGGCCTGCCGTTCGCGGCTCCCACCACAGCGGCCGTGTGGGAGGTCAAGATCCTGCTGATGATCGCGATCTTCGTCTACGCCTTCTTCAAGTTCGCCCGGGCTTTCCGGCTGACGACATACTTCGTCATCCTGATCGGCGCCACGCCACCGCTGTCTGGCGGCAGTGGCGAGGCACAGGAGAAATATGTCGAGCGGATCGCGCGGGTCGGCGACTACACGGCCGAGCATATCGCCTACGGCCTCAGGGCATATTTCTTCGCCCTGGCGGGGCTGGGCTGGCTGATCCACCCCATCCTGTTCCTGCTCACCACCACCTGGGTGCTGGCAGTTCTCTATCGCCGCGAGTTCCGCTCGCGGGCGCTGACCCAGATTCTCGAGGCTGACGAGGCCCTGACGGCTACCCCATCGACTCCTGCAAAATCGCCAGATACTCCTCGCGCCTAGCCTGGCGGGGGTTGGTCGCGTGGCAATGATCGAGCATCGCCGCGTCGGCGATGGCAGGCAGCATATCGGCCTCGACACCCATCGCGGCCAGGCCTGACGGCATACCCAGATCGGCATTGAATCCGGCCGCCCAGTCGGCCAGATCGGTCCCGGCACCGAGCACCGCGCCAAGGCGGGCATATTTGTCGCCGACATGGCTGGCGTTGAAGCGCAGCACGGCGGGCATCAGCACGGCATTCAGCGTGCCATGGTGCAGGCTAGGCTCCTTGATGGCGCCGAGCGGGTGCGACAGGGCATGAATGGCACCGAGGCCTTTCTGAAACGCCATGGCGCCTTCCATTGCCGCCATCATCATGTTCCAGCGCGCCTCCGCATTGCCGCCGTCCTTCACTGCCGTGGCGAGATGTGTGGCAACGCGCGCGGCACCGTCGAGGGCGATGGCCTCGGCCGGCGGGTTGTTGGCGGGCGCGAGAAAGGTCTCGACGCAGTGGGCCAGGGCATCGAGCCCGGTGGCCGCGGTCAGGCCAGGGGGCAGGTCCCGGCTCAGATCCGGATCGCAAAGTGCCAGGCGCGGTATCAGATACGGACTCAACAGACCCAGCTTGCGACCGTCATCGAGCACGATAAGAGCGCCGCGGCCGACCTCGCTGCCGGTGCCCGCGGTGGTCGGGATGGCGACCATGGGCGCCACCGCCGGCGTGATCTTGGCGACGCCGCCCTCGATCGCCGCATATTGCGCAAGAGAGCCGTCATGGCTGGCCATCAGGGCGACCGCTTTGGCGAGGTCGAGCGAGGAGCCGCCACCCAGCCCGATCACGCCGTCGCAGTGGTTGTCGCGGTAGCAGAACGCCGCCGCCTTGGCCGCTTCCTCGGTCGGATTGGCCGGCGTGTCGTCGTAGATCGCAGTCGTCCCGCGCGCCGGCAGTACCGCCATCAGCCGCTCTAGCAGGCCGGCATGCACGATGCCCCGGTCGGTGACGATCAGCGGCTTCTCGATTCCGAGCGTCGCCAGTTCCTCCGGCAGCAGCGCCAATGAGCCGTGGTCGAACTGGATGCGGGTGAGGTATTGGATCAGGGCCATCTGGCGTCTCCGGCGTGGGCTGTTGGTCAGGCGGCGAGCATAGGCGATCCCCGGTGGCGATCAATCGCTGACGATTGAACCGGCGGCATGCGGCCCGCTACAGTGGCGTATGAGCATTTCCATGACCTTGCCGGGTGGCGTCGTGCTGTGGGCGGCGCCGATTGCCGGATTGCTGTTCGGCAGTTTCGCAGCCCTTGCCGGCTATCGCCTGCCGCGCGGCGAGGGCATTGTCGGCGGGCGCTCCCGTTGCCCGTCCTGCGGCAGCGCGCTGGGGATGCGTGATCTGGTACCCGTGCTGTCGTGGCTGGTCCTGCGCGGGCGTTGCGTTACCTGCGACGCTCCCATATCGGCCCGCTATCCCGTGACGGAGCTTGCCAGTGCCGGGCTTTTCACGATTGCGGCCATGGCCTATGGCGCGAGCTGGAGCGTGGTCACCGCCTGCGCCCTGGCGCTGGGGCTGGTGATCATCGTGCTGAGCGACCTCGACAAAGAGATCATCCCGGACCTGGTCCTGCTTTGGCTGCTGCCGGCCGGTCTCATCCATCGTTGGCTGGTTGGCGCCGAGTGGAGCGATACCGCTGCCGGTGCCGTGATCGCCCTGGCCTTCGGCTTGAGCCTGCGCTGGCTGGCCGGGCGCTGGGCCCGGCGCGAGGCCCTGGGGCTCGGCGACGTCAAGCTTCTGGGCGTTGCCGGGGCCTGGCTCGGTATTGCGGCATTGCCCTGGTTCCTGATGGCCGCGGGCGCCCTTGGCGCCGGCTTCGCGGCGCTGTGGCGCTGGCGCCATGGCCATGACGGCTTTCCCTTGGGGCCCGCTTTGTCGTTGGCCCTGTTCGCCTGCGTGCTTGCGCAGGCACCGTGGTGAGGGCAGGCATGGCAGCGGCATACCGCTACACGCTCTTGCTGGCGCGCCGCGACCGCGCCCTGCCGGTCTTGCTGGTCGGGCTTGCCGTTGTGGCGCTGGTTGCCGCGGGGCTTGGCGAGGTGGCGGTGGCCGAGGGCCGGCAGCTCGCCTTGGCGGCCACAGCGGCGGCGGCGCGGCTGTTGCTGGGCATCGGCCTGGCCGGTGTCATGCTCTTCGGTCTGCGCCGCATGCTCGACAGCGGCGAGATGGCGTTGCTGCTGAGCCGCCCTCTCGGTCGCTTCCGGCTGTTGCTGGAAGTTTGGGCGGCCTATGCGACGCTGGCGCTGCTGGCGCTTCCCTTCGTCGGCGCCGCCTTGTGGCTGGTCGGGCCGCCCGATCCCCTCGGCTTTGTCGTCTGGCTGCTGAGCCTGGGACTGGAGCTTGCCTTGCTGGCCGCGGCGGCGCTGCTGTTCGGCACCAGCTTGCGCAGTCCGGCGGCGGCTCTGCTGGCTGTTCTCGCCTTCTACGCCTTGTCGCGCAGTCTTTGGGCCTTGCTTGCGCTCGCCGCTGCCGATGGCGGCCTCGCCGGTCCGGTGCTGACCGTCCTATCGTTGCTATTGCCGCGGCTCGATATGCTGGCGCGCGGCGAGTGGCTGGTCCACGGCGTCGTCCTGGACAGACATCTGCTGTTGGCGTTGGCCCAGTGGCTGGCCTATGTGCCGCTGCTGCTTGCCGCGGCCGCGCTCGACTTTTCGCGGCGCGAGCTGTGAGCCTGCGCGCGGTCGCACTGGCGCTGGGACTATTGGCGGCGCAGGTCGCGTTGTCCTTGGCATTGCTGCCCTGGCGCCCGCCCGCGGAGCCGGTGCCGCCGCCGCCTGCCGCCGAATATCTCGCGCTTCTGACCCTGGGCGATGCCCAGGCCGCCTATCGGCTCGGCGCTCTGTCCGTGCAGAATTTTGGTGATACCGGCGGCCGCACGCCGCCACTGGCCGAGTATGACTATGGCCGCCTGGTTGCCTGGTTCGATACCCTGATCCGGCTCGATCCGGATGCCTGGCACGTGCCGGTGCTCGCCGCGGCCTATTACAGCCAGACACCGGTCGCCGCCGACGCCCGCCTGGTTATTGCCTGGCTGCATCGCCACGCCTTGGCGCAACCCGCGGCGCGTTGGCGACTGCTGGCGCAGGCCGTCCATTTGGCGCGCCACCAGCTTGCCGATCCCGCCCTGGCCTTGACGCTGGCGCGGGATCTGGCGGCGCTGGACGTGGTCGCGATGCCGATCTGGACGCGTCAGCTTCCGGCGCAGATTATGGCCGAAATGGGCGACCCGGAGGGCGCCCGGCGGGAGATCGAAGCGGTCGAGCAACGCTTTCCTGACCTGTCGGATGCGGAGCGCAATTATCACCGGGATTTTCTCGATCGCCTGGGCGCCGGAAAATAAGAGATGCGCGGCCCGCTTGCCAGGGGGCGCGGACCGATTACAATGGCCGTGCGCATTTGCGTACACATACGGGAATTTGCGGATATGGTGGCGACGCGCCGCCAGGGGGACGAGGAAGGCCATGCAGATCCAAGCCACTCGGGTTCAGGCGGCGCCGTCGCAGGCGGGATTCACGCTTGTTGAGATGTCGATCGTGCTCATCATCATCGGCCTGCTGGTTGGTGGCATCCTCAAGGGGCAGGAGCTGATCCGCAATGCCCAGTCAAAGTCGCTGATCTCGCAAATCGACGCCTATCGCGCCGCCAATAACGGCTTCTATGACAAATACGGCCAGTATCCTGGCGATCTGAGCCGCGCCTCGCTGCTGTTGTCACTCAAGAAGGACGGCACCACGCTGCAGGTCGACGGCGATGGCGATGGTCGTATCGGTGGCATCGGCAATGAAGGCGAATCACTGGAATATTGGCAGCATCTGGCTTCCGCCGACCTGATCTCCGGCATCACGGGCGCTGAGCCGGTCGCTGGTGTCGGTATTCCGGTCGGGCGCATCCCGGGCAGTGCCTGGAACGTGCTCAACGCCTCCACGGACGGTGGCGGGATGTGCGATAGCTGCACCATGGTCGGCAACTACTGGCGGCTCGGCTCGCCCGATGCGGGCGGCCTCTCCGTGCAAGGGCTGGTGCCGGCCGACGAATCCTATCTGCTCGACATCAAGATCGACGACGGGCGTCCTGGCAGTGGTCTTGTACAGGCCGGTGACGGGGCAGGCTCGCCTCAGGGAACCTGTGTGACAAATGGCGACTACGCCACCGCTGCCGGCGGCAGCGCCGCCTGTGTGCTCGGGTTCGTATTTTAGCTGACGCCGGGGCTCCCGGCGGGCGGTCGAGGAGCGTATTGGCCAGTGCCCGCTGACCTTAAATTCGACGACGAGCGGCGTCCCGAGGCGCCGGCTACTGGCGTTGTCGCCGAATGGCGGACGCCGGCGGGCCGCAGTGAGCCGGCGGCGGTCAAGAGCGATGGCGGGCCCGGCGAAAGCGTGGCGACGCTGCGCATCGGCGACAGACTGGTCGAGCTCGGCCTGATCTCGGACGACCAGCTTGGCGTCGCCCTGTTCGAGCAAAAGCGCTCGGACAAGATGCTCGGCGAGATCCTGGTCGAGTTCAGCTTCGTCACCGAGGGGGCGCTGACCCAGGTCATCGCGGAGGCGGCCGGGCGCACGCGTTTCGACCCGCGGGCCTATGTCGTCGACCCCGAGGTTCTGGCCCTGGTGCCGAAGGAGATCGCCGAGCGCCACAAGGTGCTGCCCGTCGCCGTGGCTGGCGAGGACACGCTGCAGGTGGCCATGGCGGACGTTTACAACGTCATCGCCCTCGACCAGTTGCGGCGCGCGGTGCCGGCGCAGCTGAAGCTCGAGCCGCTGGTCTGCACCGACGTCGAGCTCGAGGACGCGATCGACCAGAACTACGGCTACCTCATGTCGATCGACGGTATCCTGCGCGAGCTGGAGACCGGCGAGCTCGATATCGATTCGCTGACCGCCGAGCAGGCCGGCTACGTCAATCCGACCGTGCGTCTGGTCAACGCCATTCTTGTCGACGCGGTCAAGCGCGGCGCCTCCGACATTCACTTCGAGCCCGAGGGTGCTTTCCTCAGGCTGCGCTACCGCATCGACGGCATCATGGTACCGGTGCGCGCCTTTCCCAAGGACTACTGGCCGGCCATTGCGGTGCGCATCAAGGTGATCTCGGACCTCAATATCGCCGAATCGCGCAATCCGCAGGACGGCCGCTTGTCCTACACCATGGGCGGGCGCGAGGTGGATTTCCGCGTCGCCAGTCAGCCCACGGTGCATGGCGAGAACATCGTCATGCGCATTCTCGACAAGGCGAAATCGCTTCTTCCCCTGGAGTCGCTGGGCTTCGGCGAAGACAATGTGGCGCTGCTCAAGCGCCTGTTGCTGCGCCCCGAAGGCATCGTTTTCGTCTCCGGTCCGACCGGCTCGGGCAAGACCACGACGCTCTATTCCATCCTGCAATACATCAATTCGACCGACGTCAACATCATGACGCTGGAAGACCCGGTGGAGTACCAGCTGCCGCTAATCCGTCAGGCCAATGTGCGCGAAGCGACGGCGATGAACTTTTCCGAGGGCATCCGCTCGATGTTGCGCCAGGATCCGGACATCATGTTCATCGGCGAGGTGCGCGATTCCGATACCGCGCATATGGCGATGCGGGCGGCCATGACCGGCCATCAGGTCTACACCACGCTCCATTCCAACGATGCCATCGGCGTGGTGCACCGCATGGTGGATATCGGCGTGCAATGGCATTTGTTGTCCGGACAGGTTATTTGCTCGGTGGCGCAGCGGCTTGTTCGTACGCTGTGTCAGTCGTGCAAGAAACCGAAGACGGCAACGGCCGAAGAGTGCGAATTGCTCGGTGTGGATGCGAGCGATGCTCCGATCATTCACGAGCCCGCCGGCTGTGAGGAGTGCCACCAGACCGGTTTCCGCGGGCGCACGGCGATCGTCGAGATTCTGGCGGTGACAGAGGAGCTTGACGAGATCATCGCCACCGGCGGCACCCGCAAGGCGATGCTGGAATCGGCACTTTCGAGCGGCTTTCACCTGATGGCGGAAGATGGTGTGGCCAAGGTGCTGGCCGGCGTCACCAGCCTGCCGGCCCTGATGCGCGCGGTCGACTTGGGCCGGCGGCGCTAGCAGCGCGAGAATCATGCCGGAATTCGCATATCGCGCCATGGACGGCAGCGGCAACCGCGTCAGCGGAGCCATGCCTGCCGCCAACGAGGCTGACTTGGAAGAGCGCTTGCGCCAGGCCGGGCTCGACCTCATCACCGCCCGGGGCATCGCCGCATCGCCAATTGCCCGCCTGCGGCAACGGCGTATCCGGGCCGCTGACCTGATTCAGCTCTGTGTTCATCTCGAGCAGTTGCAGCGTGCCGGCGCGCCCCTGGTGGAAAGCCTCGACGACGTGCGCGAGGCGACCGAGGCGGGCCGTTTTCGTGACATCCTGTCGTCCGTCTTTGCCGACGTGCGCGACGGCTCCATGATGTCGGCCGCGCTTGCGCGCCATCCAAGCGTATTCGACGACGTCTTCGTCGGCCTGGTGCGTGCGGGCGAGGAAACCGGCAGTCTCGGCGAATCCTTCGGCGAGTTGGCGCGGCACATCCGCTGGTCCGACGACCTTCGCCAGCGCGTGCGCAAGGCGCTGCGCTATCCGATGGTGCTGGGCGTGCTGTTGCTGGCCGTGACCGGCCTGATGATGGGCTATGTGGTGCCCTCGGTGGTTGGCTATCTCAGGGAGATCGGTGCCGAGCTGCCTTTCTTCACGGTGGCCTTGATTGCCACCTCCGACTTCATATCCGTGGCCTGGCCGTTCCTCATCGGCGTGCCGCTGCTGGCGATAGTGGCGGTGGTCGTTGCGGTGCGTACCTCGCCCGAGGCGGCGCTGCGCGCGGATGAGATAAAGCTGCGCCTGCCGATCATCGGCCCGGTGCTGCGCAAGATCGCCCTGTCGCGTTTCGCGCATTTCTTTTCCGTGCTGTTTCGCAGCGGCATTCCCATCATCGCCTGTCTGGAGACGGCACGGGAGGTGGTTGGCAATCGCTCCATCGCCGCTGCCCTGGAGCGCGCGGGAGAGGGGGTTTCCACAGGCGCCACGCTCGCGGATTCGCTTGTCGCGACAGGCGCTTTCCCGAGTCTCGTGGTGCGCATGGTCAAGGTCGGCGAGGCCACCG
>CAZVDW010000607.1:0-3454 GCA_964625645.1 uncultured Rhodospirillaceae bacterium | reverse complement strand
CCGCGGCGCTGGTCCACGTGGGGCGGGAGGAGGACGCTAAGAAGATGATCGCGGAGTACCGGCGACACGCCCCGGCGCACTTGATCGCAAGCCAACTCAGGGGCTTTAAGCACGAGGCGGACTGCGAGCACTATGTCGAGGCCATGCGCAAGGCGGGTTTCGAGGAGGCGGAGGATTGAGTGTCGGGCTCGGATTCGCGAGGCGTGATCAGTAGCGCTTGGCGGCCCACATGTTGAGGACGACGGCGACCACGATCACGACACCGACGAACATATCGAGGTAGTAGCCCGGCGCCTGGCTCAGCAGCAACACGTCCTTGACCATCTGCAGGATGCAGGCGCCGAGGACGATGCCGAGGATTGCGCCGCGGCCGCCGGTGATGATGACGCCACCGATGACGACGATGGCGATCGCCTCGAGCTCGAGGAAGAGCTGTGGCTCGACGGTCGCCGATTTTTGGCGGGCGATGCTGAGAATGCCGGCGAGCGCGGCGCAGATCGAGCATAGGACAAAGGCGGTGATCTTGGTCCGCACCACGTTGATCCCCACTGCATTCGCGGCCTCGCGGTTGCCCCCGACGGCGAAGAATTGGTTTCCCAGCCGGTGACGGTTGAGGAGCAGGTGGGCGAGAACGGCGAAGCCCAAAAACCACAGGAACTGCGCCGGCACGAATCCGACCTTGCCGGCAAGAAGGGTGACGAACGTCTCGTCGGCCGCGCGGAAAGACAACGGCTTCATGTTGGTGATGATGCGCGAGCCCGAACGGATCATGAACAGCATTCCGAGCGTGGTGATGAACGACGGGATGCCGAAGCGCAGCGTGACGAAGCCGTTGACCAGCCCGACGAGGGCGGCCGTGCCGATCGCCGCCCAGATGGCGATCACCTCGGGTGCGCCGGCGCCCCAGGTGAGAACCATCATGTAAGGCGCCAAGGTGAAGACCGCCGAGATCGAGAGATCGAACTCGCCAGCGATCATCAGCATCCCGGCGCCGAGCGCCATGAGCCCGAGGGGCGCTATGGCCCGCAAGAGGATCCCCAGGTTGGCAGAGCTCAGGAAACGGAAGTCGCCGGGAACGCTGAGGCTGACGACGACGCAGGCGGCGAGGAATACGGAGAAGACGATGACGACATTGCCCGCGGGGTGGCGTCGAAGTCGATCCCAAGGTCCCCGAGCTTCGTAGCGCTCGTCGGCGACGGTATCGGATCCTAGTCTCATCATCGTCAATCCCGGCTGATTCTACCTGACGATGCGCCGAGCGACGAAGGTGTTGAGGACCGCGGCGAAGACGATCACCGCGCCGATGAAGAACTTGAAGTATTCGCCCGGCGCGCGGATCAGCGCCAGGATGTCGTCAACCGTGACGATGAGCGCCGCACCCAGCACCATCCCGACCACCGTGCCGCGCCCGCCGAACAGGAACACACCGCCGATGACGCAGGCGGCGATGGCCTGCAACTCGAGCCCGACCAGCATGGTCTCGGGACTGGCGCCGTTGAGGCGGGTGGCGCTGAAGATGCCGGCGATGGCGGCCAGGCACGAGCACAGGATGAAGCCGGTGATCTTGACCCGATTCAAGGGGATGCCGCAAGAAACCGCCGCCTCGCGGTTGCCACCCACCGCGAAGAAGTGATTGCCCAGGCGATGGCGACTCAAGAGCAGGTAGGCGAAAACCGCGATGCCGATGACCCACAGCAGTTGCGCATGCAGCGGGCCCACGATCTGCCCCGTGAGGGCGGCCTCGAAGGTCTCCCCCGGAAACAGCTCTTGCTTCTTGATGCCGGTGCCACTGCCCGAGCTCGCGGCGAAGCGAACGACACCGCGCAGAAAAAACATCATGCCGAGCGTGGTGATGAACGAGGGAACCCGAAGCCTGAGGGTGATGAGGCCGTTGAGGGTGCCGACGACGACTGCGCCCGCCAGCGCCAGGACAAGCGACGCCCATAGCGGCCAGCCGTCCTCGTGGAAAGTGATCCCCGTCAAATAGGGCGCCAGCACGAAGACGCCGCCGACGGAAAGATCGTACTCGCCGCAGATCATTAGGAGCCCGACGCCGATGGAGAGGATCATCAGACGAGGGGTCTTCTGAGAGAGGACGGCCAGATTGCCCTCGGCCAGGAAGGGAAAGTTGTCGGTGAAAAGGCCAGCGATGACGCAGACCAGTAGTAGCGTTCCGTAGACAAGGACGATGTTGGCCGCCGAGTAGCGCCGGAAGCGCTCCCAGGCGCCATGGCGCGGGTCAGGGGTCGCCGTTGCCACCGTCATCTCGCGGACCGCAGTCTATCTCCGGATAAAGCTGGGCGCGACCGCCGCTCGGAGGCCGCGCCCAGAAAGTCAAGTTGGCACCGACGCAAAACCTAGCGATAGGTCCCCGTGTACTCGGTCGCCAAGTCGGCGTTGGACTTATCGACGATGCCGACGCCGGTGTTAAGGTCACTCGGCACGATCCCATAGCGCTGGTTGAAGGCGATCATCATGATCGGCAGGAAGCCCTGCAAGAAGGACTGCTGGTCCATGGATGCCGTCGTCAGCCCGGCGTTGATGTTCTCCATGATCCGCGGGTTGACGTCGAAACCGCCGTTGGGCAGCCCCTCCATGCCGGCGTCTTCGGCGGCCTGCGGCGCCACCGAGGTCGGCACGTTGCCAAGGCCGATGATGCAGTCGGTGTCGGGGTGGCCCACCAGGTATTCGGCAATCAGGTTCTGGTTCTCCTCGACCACGGCGCCAACCCCAATCGTCTCCGATTCCACGCCCGCCTCGTCAAGCGCCTTCTTCACGCCGGCGTAGCGGTCGTGCGCATAACTGAGTTCGGCGAATTCCACCGGGGCGACGCAAAAATCGCCGGCTCCTAAACCATGCTCTTCGACCATGCGCTTGCCGATGATGTAGCCCGATTCGACAAAATCCTGGCCGTAGAAGGCCTGGCGGGCGGTCCCTTTGTCGTCGATGCTGGTCGCGATCACCGTGATGCCGGCATCGCGGGCCTTCTGGACGGCGGCCGTAAACGTATCCGGGGTCGACATTTGGTCAACGATTCCGTCGACTCCACTGACGATCCCGGTTTCGATGAGATCGACGTGCGCCTCGAGATCTCCCTCGGCGCATTGTTTGGTGACCTCGACGTTGAACAGCTCACCCGCCAAGGCCGAGCCGAAATTCATAGCCTCGTAGAACACGTTCCCGCAGGCGGCGTGAATGATGAAGTTGACCTTGAGTGTCTGTGATGGATCCTTACCTGCTGCCAAGCCTGGCTGAGCGCCAAGGGCCGCAAGCATCAGCCCCACTATAGATAGAACGAGCAGCTTTGATCGTTTTGCCATCAGTAACATTCCTTGTCTGATCTACTATTAAGAGCCTTGCCACATTGACAGCTTTGCCTCCTTCTCGATTCGGTTGATTGATCCAAATCAGCATCACCAATTTCACGGTGAACCGATAAGCGCACCGGCGGATG
>CAZVDW010000606.1:0-1702 GCA_964625645.1 uncultured Rhodospirillaceae bacterium | reverse complement strand
GTTTTGAGGCCGCCCTCGGCCAAGTCACCTGCGTCATGGGCCGCAACGGCGTCGGCAAGACCAGCCTGATGCGTGCCGTCGTCGGCCAGCAGGCGGTGCATGCGGGCCGCATCACCTGGGGCGAGGACGACATCACCCGGGACGCGCCACACGATCGCGCTGCCAAGGGTATCGCCTTCGTGCCGCAGGGGCGCGAGATCTTCCCGCTGCTGAGCGTCGAGGAAAACCTGCGCACCGGTTTCGCGCCGCTGCCGCGCGCGCTTAGGCATCTGCCTGATGAAATTTTTGATCTTTTTCCCGTGCTCAAGGACATGCTGGGCCGGCGCGGCGGCGATCTTTCCGGCGGCCAGCAGCAACAACTGGCCATCGCCCGCACGCTTGTAATGCGGCCACGACTGCTGGTGCTGGATGAGCCGACGGAAGGCATCCAGCCCTCGATCATCAAGGATATCGAGCGCGTCATCCGCCATCTGGCGGGGAAGGGCGAGATGGCCATCGTGTTGGTCGAGCAGTATTTCGAGTTCGCGCGCGACCTGGCCGATACCTTCATGGTCATGGACCGGGGCGAGGTCGTCATGGCCGGCCCGCGCGATGAAATGGTGGAAGCCGATGTCCGTCGTTATCTCACTGTCTGAGGCAAGGGCCGAAACGGCACCAGCACCCGTTGCCAAGGTTCACGGCATCGGCCGGATCGCCTTTTCCAGCCAGGACGGCGAGACGCGGCTAAAGGACCTCTATCAACACGATCCGTTGCGGATTCTGTTCCCGCACCGAGCGCCCGACGATATCGCGAGCGCCGTATTCGTCACCACCTCGGGCGGTTTGGTCGGCGGCGACGTGTTCGAGATGACCGGTCATGCGGATGTTGGCGCCTGCGTACAGATGACCGCTCAGGCGGCCGAGAAAGTCTACCGCTCCAACGGCGCCGATTGCCACATCGATGTCGATCTCGGCGCCGGTGAAGGCGCTTGGCTCGAGTGGCTGCCACAGGAAACCATCGCCTTCGATGGCGCGCGCATGGTGCGGCGCACACGCGCCGACGTGGCGCCCGGCGGTAGTATGTTGGCTGGCGAGTTCCTGGTCTTGGGCCGTACGGCCATGGGCGAGAAAGTACAATCCGGCCTGATCTGCGACGAATGGGAAATTCGCCGCGACGGCCGGCTGGTCTGGGCCGATGCCCTGCGGCTCGACGGAGACATTGCCGAAACCGTGTCCCACCCTGGCGGGCTCGCAGGTGCGACGGCCATGGCGACGGTCGTTTATGTTGCCGACGACGCGCCGGAAAAAGTCGAGCTCGCGCGAGAACTGTTGGAAGCCAATCAAGACGTCCGTGTCGGCGTAACCGCGGTCAACGGCATTTTGGTGGTGCGTTTTCTCGGCACCGATGGTTTTACGCTGCGTGCCACCTTCGGTGACTTTTGGGCGGCGTTTCGCCATGAGGTTCAAGGGCTGCCGAACCAACTGCCGCGCATCTGGCATATTTGAAGGGAAAAGGATAAATCCATGAACCTAACACCCAGAGAGAAAGACAAGCTGCTCGTTGCCATGGCGGCGGAAGTGGCGCGCAAGCGCTTGAATCGCGGTGTGAAACTGAATTACCCGGAAGCCATTGCACTGATCTCGGATTTCGTTGTCGAGGGCGCGCGCGATGGATGCTCGGTCGCCGACTTGATGAGCTCTGGCGCCGGCGTGCTGACGCGCG
>CAZVDW010000605.1:0-7766 GCA_964625645.1 uncultured Rhodospirillaceae bacterium | reverse complement strand
CGGCACTGAGCTTTTGCTCGGCCAGATCGTCGATACGAATTCGTCGTGGATCGGCGGCCGGCTGGCACTGGCGGGAATCGATTCCCATTACCAGACCAAGGTCGGCGACAACCAGGCGCGCATGGTCGAGACCATCCGCCTCGCCCTGTCGCGCGCCGACGCGGTGATCACCTGCGGTGGCCTCGGCCCGACCCAGGACGACATCACCCGCGAGGCCATCGCCGAGATTATGGGTGTGGCGCTGCTGCGCGACGAGGACATGGCCGAGCACATCCGCGACCTGTTCGCCTCGCGCGCGCGCCCCATGGCGGCCAACAATCTGCGCCAGGCAGATCTGCCGGAAGGCGCCTCGGCAATCCCAGAGATGCCCGGCACCGCGCCGGGCCTGGTCTGCCCCGTCGGCGACAAGGTGATCTATGCCGTGCCCGGCGTGCCCTTCGAGATGCGCATGATGATGGAAGGCACCATCCTGCCCGACCTGCAGCGCCGCGCCGGCGTCACGGCGGTGATCCGCAGCCGCGTCGTGCGCACCTGGGGGCAGACCGAATCCGGCCTCGCCGAGGTCCTTGCCGAGCGCATCGAGGAGCTCGACAAGCTGGGCTCGCCGACGCTGGCGTTTCAGGCCAGCGGCATCGAGGGCATCAAAGTGCGCATCACCGCCAAGGCCGCCGACGAGGCCGCGGCGCAAGCCGTGCTGGCCGACGAAGAAGCGCGCCTGCGCGAGATGCTCGGGCCGATCATCTTCGGCACCGACGACGAGACCATGGAATCCGTGGTGATCGATGCCCTGCGCGAGAAGGGCCTGACCCTGGCTGTGGCGGAGGGCGTGACCGGCGGCATCGCCGGCACGCGGCTGGCGCTGGTGCCGGGCGCCGGCGAGGTGCTGCGCGGCACCGTGGTGAGCCCGCTTGAGGGTGAGCCGCCGCTCGGCCTGCCGGCGGCCGACCCGACGCCCGAGGCCGCCAGCGCCATGGCGGCGGCGGTGCGCGAGACCCTCGGCGCCGATATCGGCCTGGCCACCACCGGCATCTTCGAGCGCGGCCACCCCAGCGGCGAGAAGCCGGGCACGGTCTATCTTGGGCTGGCGCGCAACGGCGGCACGGAAAGCCGCCGCGTGCGCCTGCCGGGCGACCGCGAGCGGGTGCGCCAATATGCCGTCATCAGCGTGCTCGACTTCCTGAGGCAACAGCTATGAGCGCGCCCGAGACAATGACCGGTGGCGAGGCCATCGTTGCCGCCCTTATCGAGCACGGTATCGACAACCTCTATGGCGTGCCCGGGGTGCAGACCTATCCCCTGTTCGACGCGCTCTACGGCGCCAAGGACAAGATCCGCACCGTGGTCACGCGGCATGAGCAGGCGGCGGCCTATATGGCGTTCGGCCATGCCCAGTCGACCGGGCGACCCAGCGCCTATTCGGTGGTGCCGGGGCCGGGCGTGCTCAACACCGGCGCGGCGCTGGTCACGGCCTACGCCACCAATCAGCCGGTGCTGTGCGTGACCGGCCAGGTGCCGTCGGCCTTCCTCGGCTCGGGCCGCGGCCATCTGCATGAGATCCCCGACCAGCTCGCCACCTTGCGCTCGATCACCAAATGGGCGGCGCATATCGAGCGTACCGAGGATGCGCCGGCGGCGGTCGACGGCGCTTTTCGCGCCATGTTGTCGGGCCGCCCCGGCCCGGCGGCGCTGGAGATGTGCTGGGACCGCATGGGCGAAAGCGAAGAGGTGCGCTTCCTGCCGCCTGCGGGTGCCGACCGCCCGCCCCAGGCCGATAGCTTCGCGCTCGACGAAGCGGCCGAGCTGCTCAACGGCGCACAGGCGCCCTTGATCCTGGTCGGCGGCGGTGCGCGCCATGCCGGAGCGCAAGTGCTGGCACTCGCCGAGGCGCTCGGCGCGCCGGTGGGTGCGTTCCGTGCCGGGCGCGGCGTCATCGACGAGCACCACGCGCTCGCCGTCTCCGCCCTCGCCGCGCAGGAGCTGTGGCACGACACCGACGTGCTGCTCGGCATCGGCACGCGGCTCGAGCTGCCTTACATGCGCTGGCGCGGCTTCATGAACGCCATCACCGAGGTGCGGCCGCCGCCGCAGCTCATCCGCATCGACATCGACAAGACGGAGCTGGCCCGCCTGGTGCCCCAGGTCGGCATTCTGGCCGACGCGGCCGAAGCCACGGCAGCGCTCGTCGAGCGCGTGGCGCCTGCCGGCGCCGGGCGCCGCGCTGTTGCCGCCGCTGCGAAAGAGACCGCGTGGCAGAGGCTGCAAGCCTTGCAGCCGCAGATGTCCTATCTCGACGTCATCCGCGAGGTCATGCCGGCCGACGGCTTTTTCGTCGAGGAGCTTTGCCAGGTCGGCTACGCCTCCTATTACGGTCTGCCCATGGCGGGGCCCAGGCAATACATCACGGCGGGCTACCAGGGCACGCTCGGCTTCGGCTATCCGACCTCGCTTGGGGTCAAGGCGGCCAACCCGAACCGCGCCGTCATATCGGTGGCGGGCGACGGCGGCTTCATGTTCGGCGTCCAGGAACTGGCGACCGCGGCACAGCACGGCCTTGGCGTCGTCGCCCTGGTTTTCAACAACGGCGCCTACGGCAATATCCGCCGCGACCAGCGCAGCCGCTTCCAGGGCCGCATGATCGCCTCGGAGCTGGAGAACCCGGACTTCGTGGCGCTGGCGACAAGCTTCGGCGTGCAGGCCGAGCGCGTCGACACCCCCGAGGCCCTGCGCCCGGCGCTTGAAGCCGCCATAGAGCGCAACGCCCCGGCGCTAATCGAGATCACGATCGAGCCCGACAGCGAAGCCAACCCCTGGCAACTGTTGGCCATGCAAAAGCGGAAGTAGGCAGCCCGGCCCGCACCAACCAAAAATGGGGTCAAGTCTTTCATTTTAGCATATTAGCGGAATTTAATATGCTAAAATGAAAGACTTGACCCCATGTTCGTCGATGTTCGGACCCCATGTTCGTCGACCCCATGTTCGTCATGGCCCTTGTGGGGCCGCCTGCACGGCCACCTCCAGGGCTTGCAGGAAGCGGTTGCGGTCCTGGGGGGTGAAGCTGGGGTTGTGGCCCTTGCTCTCGCCGGTCTCGCGCAGGTGCGCCAGCAGCTCGCGGGTGGCGAGCGCCTGGCCGATATTAGCGGCCGTGAAGGCGCGGCCCGTCGGCCCCAGCGCCGCCGCGCCGGCCTTGAGGCAGCGGCCGGCGAGCGGAATATCCGCCGTCACCACGATATCGCCGGGTGCGACATGCTCGGCGATCCAGTCATCGGCGGCATCCGGGGTGTCGGCCACCATGACCGAGCGCAGCAGCGGATTGCCGCGTGTGTTGAAGCCGCTGTTGGAGACCATGTGCACGACGACGCCATGGCGCTCCGCCACGCGGATCGCTTCGGCTTTGACGGGACAGGCGTCGGCATCGATGTAGAGTTGGGGCATGGCATCAATTCTAGCGCATTGATCCCAAATCCGTGCACCTCCCCCGCCTTCGCCCCATCCACATTGCGTCCCCGCCCCGTCGGAGTCACCATGTCGGCACGTTCTTGCCTCGATGAAGCCAGAGGAGGGCGGACCATGATGTCTCTGATATCCAGGTACCTGGCGGTGGCGCTGCTTTGCGCCTGCGCTCTTGGCGCCACGGCCGGCGAAGGGCCTCTGCTGGCCTTGCCGGAAGACCTCGAAATTGCGCTTGCCCTGAGCGCGGCGCCTGAGCATTGGCGGGCCGGGGCGACGGTCTATGTGCTTGATCCCGCCTCCGGCTACCGCATCGCGCGCGAGGGCGATGGTGGCGCGGCGTGCCTGGTCGGCAGGACCAACTGGCGGCGCGGGGTCTATCGCGACGACCTGCTGGTGCCGATCTGCTACGATGCCGCAGGCGTCGAGGCCATCCTGCCGGTACGCCTCGAGCTCGAGGCCTTGCGGGCGGAGGGGCTGTCGGCAGAGGCCTTGCGCGACACCATCGCCGGCAATTACGAGAGCGGCAAGTACCGGGCGCCGGCGCGGGCGGGCTATGCGCCGATGCTGTCGCCGATCCTGGTCGCCCACCCCGCCAACGCGCCCGAGCCGCGGTTGCTCAACTATCCGCACCTGATGTTCTACGCCCCGGGCGTCACCATGGCAGACATCGGCGGCCGCCGTTTTGCCGATCCCGCCTATCCCTGGGTGCTGGTGCCCGGCCCGCACGGTTTCATCATCCAGGCCGTGGGCGCGGCGGAAAAGGCCGCCATCAACGCCGAGCACAAGGCGCTGACCGACGCGCTCTGCGCCCTCAAGGCGCTGTGGTGCCTGGAATAGTTATGCGCGCCGCGCCAGGCGCCACAGGGCCAGCATCGTCACGACCAGTGCGATCGGCGCGCCGATGGCGGCGACGATAAGGAATTCCTCGGCCCAGCCGAGCCAGATCAGCGGCGCGACGACGAACAGGGTGTCGTCGGCGTCGAAGCCGGCGGCGCTGGGCACCGCGGCGGTGTCGCCAGGCAAGAGCTTGTCGATGACCTGCACCAGCCAGAAGATCAGGCAGACCGAGAGCCCGGCGGCAACCCCCATGGCCAGCGCCCAGTCGCCGAACCCGCTGTGGCGCAGGCCGGCGCCGAGGCCGAAGAAGAGCAGGCCGGTGGCGAGGAAATCGCTGATCAGGTCGAACCTGTGGCCCCACGGCGTGATCTTGCCGGTGAGCCGCGCGAGAATGCCGTCGGCGCGGTCGCAAAGCATGGAGAGGAGCCAGAGCGCGGCGCCCACATGCAGCGCCCCTGTCGCCAGCGCCGCGGCGGCGGCGATGCCCGTGGCAAGGCGCAGGGCGGTGATCTGGTTCGGCGTCACGGGCGTGCGTGCGAGCGGGCGAACGAAGACGCCCACGAAGCGGTGGGCCCAGGTATTGTGACTCATGGCAAGGGCTCCAAGAGAGGCAGAATGTCGGTTCGCGCGCGTGCCACGTCCTCGGCGAAGTCCAGCTCGGTCCAGGGCAGGCCGGTAATGTCCTCCCAGCCGAAGCTGCCGGGTGCGTCGGCCAGCAGCAGATCGCGCAGCGCCTCGTCGTAATAGTCGTCGCGCCGGCCGCTCTCGATATAGGCGGCGGTGGCCTCCACCAGGCGCAGCGCCGTCTTCTCCGCCAGCTTGAAGAAGCCGACAGATTCACCGTACCAATCGTGCCTCTGGTCCGGGGTCTTGCGAAAATCCACCAGGTGACCGTCGCGGATGCAAAGCTTGACCGGCTCCTCGCCGGGCTCGATGTCGCGGTCGAGCAGGAAGCAGTCGGCATGGGGCGAGGCGATCAGGCGCGCCAGCAGGCGCTGGTCGTAGAGCACGTCCGCATCCATCAACAGCACCGGCCCGCCGGCAGCGATGGCCTCGCGCGCCGCCCATTGGGTGACGATGCTGCCCACTTGAAAATCCGGGTTGTGCACGAAGCGCACGCGCTCTGTCCAACCCAGGGCTTGGACAGCCGCCCGAATCGTTTCGACAGCGTAACCCGTGCACAAAACCGTCTCTTCCACGCCGCACGCGGCGAGCAGCCGCAGGTGCCGCTCGAGCAGGCTGTGGCCGCCCATCTCGAGCAGGACCTTGGGTCCGTCATGGGCTCCGGCGAGCCGGTTGCCGACGCCGGCGGCATAAAGGATCGCGCGCATCAACCGGCGGTCCTGCGGCGCCACAGCCGGCCGCCCTCGATCACCTGCCAAGCGATCAGCGCCGGCACGCCGCCGGCCAGCTCGCGCAGGCGCTTGACCAGGGCCACGGCGAGCCCGGTCTCGGGGCTCAGGCCGACGATGCCGGCCAGCAGCATGAGGCTTCCCTCCTGCACACCGATGCCCGCCGGCACCGGAAAGGCGGCACTGCGCACGGCGCGCACCAGGCTTTGCAGGATGAAGGCCTCGATCAGGCCGATGGGATGGCCGAGCACCCAGCAGGCAAGCCAAGTCTCGCCGACACCAAGCACCCAACCGACAAGCTGCAACGCCACATTGCGCCAGAGCGCGCGCGGGCGGGCGTGTATGGCGCGCACGGCCTGGTCCAGCGCCTCAGCCGAGCCGACAAAGGCCAGCATGCCGCCGCTTGCCTTCTCCAGATAGCGGGCAAGGAAGCGAAACAGCCCTTTGCGCTGGGCAATCACGAACCCGCTCAGACCGGCGACCAGGAGCGCCGTGCCACCGAGCACCGGCCAGATCAGGCCGTCGCTCTCGAAAAGCGCCAGCAGCAGCGCGACGCCGGCCAGCGTGAACAGCGCCTGGGTCGCCACGCTGAGGGTGAGGTCGACCACCACCGAGGCGCCGGCATCGGCACCGCCGACGCCCGCCAGATGCAGCATGCGCGCACCGACCACGTCGCCGCCGACCTGGAGGACCGGCAGCAGCTGGTTGACCGATTGGCGGATCCAGCGCGCGCCCATCACCCGCGCCAGGCTCGGGCGCTGGTCGCCGGGCACCAGGCAGCGCCAGGCCGCGGCATCGACAAACAGCGGCACGGCATCGTAGAGCACGACCAGAGCCAGGCCCCAGCCGGCGGCGAAGACCGCGCCGAGCACCGCGCCGGCGCCCTCGCGCACCACCAGCGCCGTGGCCAGCGCCAAACCAGCAAGGCCGAGCAATGCCATGAGCCGGCGCATCAGCCGTGCTCCTTCGGCAACAGCGCCGGCAGCACAGTCAGCATGGCAAGGGTGGTCAGGCTGACGCCGATCAGCAGCAGCAGGCCCATGCTGGCGGTTCCCAGATGGGGCGAAAGCGCCAGACTGCCAAACCCGGCCATGGTGGTCAGGGCGCTGAACAGGACGCCACGCGCGGTAGCCGTGTGCAGGACCGGCCGCGCGTCGTCCTGGCGGTGGCGATGCAACAGATGGATGGCACTGTCAACTCCGATACCCAGCAAGACCGGCAGCACGATGACATTGGCGAAATTGAGCGCCAGCCCCGCCGCCGCCATGACCGCGCCCGTGGCGGCCGCGGCCAGCGCCAACGGCGCCAGAACGGTGGCGACGTCGCGCGCGCGCCGGGTCACGGCGTACAGCAATGCCGCGATCAAGGCCAGCGCCGTGACCAGCGCCTGGGCAAAAGCGCCGATCACCACGCGTCCGGCCTCGACAACGATGACCGGATCGTCGCTGACATTCGCATCGACTTTGCGTAGCGCAGCAACGAAGCGTGTCAACGCCTCGGGATCGGCGGCGACGTCCTCGGCCGGGTGGATGTCGAGGCGCAGGGCGCCGGATGCATCGCGATAGGGCGACACCAGCTCGGCAGGCAGGTCGTCGAGAGAAAACGGCGCAGCGGTAAGCGCCAGGTCGAGCGCCGCCAGCCTGCCCGGCAGCGCCCCCAACAGTCCGGCCTCGACCGAGGTCAGCGCTGCATCCGGCGCCGATGCGAGTCGGGCCAAGGCGGCGCTCAGCGCGCGCGCCTCAGTCGTGTCCATGCCGGCAATCGCATCGGCGAGTGCCGTGGCCGCCGCGCGTTGTTCCGCCACCTCCGGCGGCAGCCATTCGCGGGCGAAGGGATCCGGCGCCAGCACGAAAGCCATGTCCTCGATGATCTCGGCCTGCGCCGCCTGGTCCGCGGGCACCAGCGTCGCCAGCCAGTCCACCTTCTCGACCTCGTCGAGCGCCTCGAAGGCGGCGGCGCGCTGGACCGCCACATCCCAGCTCGGGGCGAGGCTTGCCGCCTGCCAAAGGCCGCGCTCGCCGCTCGCCATGAGATCGCGTAGAGCGGCGACCGATTCGACCTGCGGGCTTTGCAGATTGAGCGGATTGGCATCGAAGCGCAGCCAGGGCAGGGCGATAAGGGAGCCCG